>NZ_JBFOCM010000040.1:0-211199 GCF_040907825.1 Aeromonas sp. s7(2024) | reverse complement strand
GCCAGCGTTCAATCTGAGCCATGATCAAACTCTTCAATTTAAGTTTGGTTGCTTCGAAAAGCGGCTCAATGAATTGCTGAAATAAACTGTTCGACTTCTTATTGCTAAGAAATCGTCTTGGTCACTTCACCAGACATTGAAAATCAAAAATTGTTTTTGATGTTCGATGCTGTGAGTGCCCACACAGATTGCTTGATTCAAATTGTTAAAGAGCGACGCAACAGTGTGTTGCTGCGGGAGTAGCATTCTACTCAACCGCCTTCTCGAGTCAAGCCTTATTTGCAAAGGCTTTTCGAGGTTATCGACTTGGCTTTCTGCGTTGCCGCCTGCCCTGTCGATGGAGGCGCATTATAGGGAACAGATTCTTTCTGGCAAGGCTAAATTGCATTTTTTTTGATAAAACCGCACGACCGTTCAAACAACAAACAAAAAGAAGGAAATTCGAACTAAATCACACATTCTTGAGGCAGATAACAGCCAAGAACTCCCCAGCCCTTCAACTCATATATGCCATTTCGGATTGTTGACGTGCTAGCCAAAGCTCCTCCATCTCCAACAAGGTCTGATAGATTTTCTCCGCCTGCTCCGGTCGGCTGAACAGATAGCCCTGTCCATACAAGTGGATATCGGTCAGGGATCGCAGCACATCCAACTGCGCCTGTGTCTCAATCCCTTCACACACCAGACTCTTGCCCAGCATCGACCCCATCCGGCAAATATTGGCGACCAGTTCGGATGCCTCCATTGAAGTGTCAATTCCTTGTATAAAGGAGCGGTCGATCTTCACTTTGCTGACCGGTAACTTTTGCAGATAACTCAAAGAGGAATAACCAGTCCCAAAATCGTCTAATGCCAGCAGTACCCCCTGCTGATTGAGATCCTGCATCAGTTGCAGCGAGTTCTTCACTTCGCGCATGGTGGTATCTTCCGTGACCTCCAAGACCAGGCTACGGGCAGGAAGATGGTGCTCCATCAATGCCTTGGCCACCAATTTGAGCAAATTACGCTGGTACATGCCCGGCGAAATATTCACACACATTTGCAGATCAACCATACCAAGCTGGTGCCACTGATAGAGCTGCTCGCAAGCTGTGTTCAGCACCCAGCTCCCAACCCGTTCGGCAAGCTGGAACTCCTCGGCCACCATGATCACTTCGTTTGGCGGAATGAAGCCGAGTTCCGGATGCCGCCAGCGCAGCAGAGCCTCGACAGCTTCGCAGCGACCACTCTCTAGATTGACGATGGGTTGGTAATAGAGTTCTAGCGCATTGTGTTCCAGCGCCATGATCATGTCCGACGCCAGATGTTTGCGCCGCGCCGTCTCGTTGAGCAGGGAGTTATCGTAAATCACATAGGGGACATGGGTCTTGCGACTATGGAACAAGGCCTGTTCCGCACGACTCAACAGCTCCTGAGTCTTGTCGCTGTCCATCGGATAGAAGGCAATCCCGATCCCGACTTCAAGCCGGAAGGGATAGTTGTCATAGACGATATCTTGCTTCAGAGCATGCAGCAATCGCGCTACCAGCTCCCTGACCTGACGCAGATCGCTGCTGCCACGCTGAATAATGGCAAATTGATCTCCTCCCAGACGTCCGCTCCACTCGCCCTCTTCACAGAGCACTCTGATCCGGGTGGCAAACTCACAAAGCAGATAATCACCGGTGTCATAGCCAAACTTGCTGTTGATATCCCTGAAGTCGTTGATATCGACCAGCACCAGTCCAAACGGCACTTCCTGTGTGGCGTACAGCTCCATCCGCTCCAACAAAGCAACCCGGTTGGACAACCCGGTCAGCGGATCCCGTCTGGCCACTCTGAAATGGCGACGCCCTTCATATATAAGCAGCATGCTGAGTAGCAGCACTGACATGACCAGACCGGAGACCATCAGCAACAAGGCATTGCGCAATTGGCCAAAATGGCGATCGTTCTCGGAATAGACGTTAATGTTCTTCTGCATCACAGAAGCGAGGGAGTAGGAGAGCGGCTCTTGCAGCGGGGCAAGGCGCATCATGATCTGCTGATAGTCAGATGCCCCGCTTTGCAACTTGGTGATGTCGGGCTCTATTTGGCGAATATTGGTTTCAATCAGCTGCACTAGACGCAAGGTTTTCTGCTTGTCCTGCATGCTCTTGCGCAGCTGGCCGCTCAACAGGATGGGCGTTCTGCTCCAGAGAATGTCATAACGCAACATCAAGGTGTCATGATCAATCCCGCCATAGTGATAGACCTCTACCGCATTGAGGAAACGACCGAGCTCCAGCTGCAACTGCATCAGCGCCCAGGAGACATCATAGGTGTATTTCTCCATCGCTCTGGTCGCATTCTGGATCTGCATCAGGCAATAGAGGGTGCTCCCGGTAAACAACAGGATGGATACATACAGAATGACGAGCAGTGGCCACGCCCTGGTCTTTCCTTTCACCCCATGCTCCCGTGCTGTTTTTATCAGTGCTGAATGTCTATCAAATCCAGCTGCCAGATCATCATGTCGGTATATTCGGATCGCTTCAATTCCGGATATTGATCAAGAGGCAGCATAAACCAGACCGGCCCCTTGTCACGTACCCGCATGACAACCCCATTGTCTTCCCATGCAAGAATGGGCTCGTATTTGGCAACCTTGTCCCATTCAATGCGGATCTGGAAACTGTTCAGTGCCGTCAACGTAATGGCCTTGCCATCCGCACCGACTGCAGCCAATACATCGGCCAGTTTTGGGCCTCTGTAGGTGTGCGGCTTATCCACCCACGGGTTGCCGGTCACTATCTCATGTTGCGGCAGAGCCTGTAGTTTTGCCAGATCAAACAACACCTTGCCATCAACTTCGTCTGCCGACCTGATGTTGCCACCCACTTTCAGGATCACCGGCCCAGTCAGCGCCTCAGCAGCCATCACCGGCATGATGACCAATGAACACAGTAGTGTCAGCCAACCAAACATTTTCATATCACCCCCAAATTTGCTGTCTCAACAGACTCAGTTTAGCCAGATATAAAAAAACGGCTCGCCTTGAGCGAGCCGTTTGTCAAACAGAGCAAGGGGGGATGATTACATCATGCCCATGCCACCCATGCCGCCCATGTCAGGCATGGCAGGGGTATCTTTCTTCGGCAGTTCGGTGACCATGCACTCGGTGGTTATCATCAGACCGGCGATGGAAGAGGCAAACTGCAGGGCGGAACGGGTTACCTTAGTCGGATCCAGGATACCCATGGCCAGCATGTCGCCATACTGTTCGCTGTAAGCGTTGTAACCGAAGTTGCCTTCGCCGTTCTTCACTGCGTTGGCAATGACGGAGGCTTCCTCACCGGCGTTGATGACGATTTGACGCAGCGGGGCTTCCATGGCGCGCAGGGCAACCTTGATACCGACGTTCTGGTCTTCGTTGTCACCGCGCAGACCAGCCAGTTTGGCTGCAACGCGAACCAGCGCGACACCACCACCGGCAACCACACCTTCTTCAACCGCGGCGCGGGTAGCGTGCAGGGCATCTTCCACGCGTGCTTTTTTCTCTTTCATCTCGACTTCGGTGGCTGCGCCAACCTTGATCACGGCAACACCGCCAGCCAGCTTGGCTACGCGCTCTTGCAGCTTCTCACGATCGTAGTCGGAAGAGGTCTCTTCGATCTGCTGACGGATCTGGGCAACACGACCTTCGATCACACCGGCATCACCCACGCCATCGATGATGGTGGTGTTCTCTTTGGTGATGACGATGCGCTTGGCACGACCCAGATCTTCCAGAGTCGCTTTTTCCAACTCCATGCCAACTTCTTCAGAGATGACGGTACCGCCAGTCAGTACGGCGATATCCTGCAGCATGGCCTTGCGACGGTCACCGAAGCCAGGCGCCTTGACGGCAGCCACTTTCACGATACCGCGCATGGTGTTAACCACCAGAGTCGCCAGGGCTTCGCCTTCTACGTCTTCAGCAACAATCAGCAGCGGCTTGCCAGCTTTGGCAACGCCTTCCAGCACCGGCAGCATTTCGCGGATGTTGGAGACTTTCTTGTCAACCAGCAGGATGAACGGGTCGTCCAGTTCAACGGAACCGGTCTCTTGCTTGTTGATGAAGTAGGGGGACAGGTAGCCGCGGTCGAACTGCATACCTTCAACAACTGCCAACTCATCTTCCAGACCCTGACCATCTTCAACGGTGATGACGCCATCGCGACCCACTTTGTCCATGGCTTCAGCAATCAGTTTGCCCACTTTCTCGTCGGAGTTGGCGGAGATGGTGCCCACCTGAGCAATGGCATTGCTGTCAGCGCACGGCTGGGACAGCGCCTGCAGCTCGGCAACGGCAGCCACAACGGCTTTGTCGATACCGCGCTTCAGATCCATCGGGTTCATACCGGCGGCAACGGCTTTCAGACCTTCGTTGACGATGGCCTGAGCCAGAACGGTTGCAGTAGTGGTACCGTCACCGGCGGCATCGTTCGCCTTGGAAGCCACTTCCTTGACCATCTGGGCGCCCATGTTCTGGAACTTGTCTTCCAGCTCGATTTCGCGCGCAACAGACACACCATCTTTAGTGATGGTCGGGGCGCCGAAGGACTTGTCCAGCACCACGTTGCGGCCTTTCGGGCCCAGAGTCACCTTGACGGCATCAGCCAGGATGTTTACGCCTTCCAGCATCTTGATGCGGGCTTCGTTACCAAACTTAACGTCTTTAGCTGCCATTTTTCTTCAATCCTTAAATCAATTCGGGGAAAAGGAGGATGGATTACTCTTCGACAATCGCCAGGATGTCGGTTTCGGAGAGGATCAGGACGTCCTGACCATCCAGCTTCTCGGTCTTGACACCGTAGCCTTCGTTGAAGATAACCTTGTCACCAACCTTCACGGCCAGCGCTTTGACTTCGCCATTATCCAGGATGCGACCAGTCCCCACGGCAAGCACTTCACCACGGGTGGACTTCTGGGCCGCAGTACCAGTCAAGACGATACCGCCGGCAGATTTGGCTTCAGCTTCGATGCGCTTGATGATGACGCGGTCGTGCAGTGGACGAATTTTCATCGATAACTCTCCCAAAATGAGTCTCATTGTTGCTTTGAGGAATGGCCGTTCCAGGCCAAATTAGATATGTCCCTGATGTGGGGCAGAGTTGCTAACCCTTCAAGGGCAAATACAAAAAAAATTTTTTCACGTACTATAAACATCTTCGATGGTTCAGCCATGTCCGCACTCTGGTGCAAGGTCGGTTCAAGCCGCCCGGTTTCCATGCCAGAACCTTCAAAGCCAGCTGTAGAGACGAGCCCTTGACCCGCACCAACCCCATGTTGACAGCCCCTATTCCGGTCGTACTGCGCCAGATGACGGGCCCCATGATCTTCGGCATCATCGCCATTCTGGCCTTCAATCTGGTCGATACCTTTTTTATCGGTATGCTGGGCACCGAAGCTCTGGCCGCCATCAGTTTTACCTTTCCTGTCACTTTTGTGGTTACCTCGCTGGCGATGGGATTGGGCGCCGGATTGTCTGCGGTGATCGGTCATACCCTGGGGCAGGGCAAACACGATGAGGCGGCCCATCTCGCCACCGACAGTCTGTTTCTGGCGGTGATCATGGTGGCCCTGCTCTCCGCGGGGGGGGCTCTCACCATCAAGCCTCTGTTTACTCTGCTGGGGGCCAGTGCCGAGCTTATCTCCCTCATCCATGACTACATGCTGATCTGGTATCTCACCGTCCCCATGCTGGTGCTGCCCATGGTGGGCAATGCCGCCATCCGGGCGACCGGCGATACCAAAACCCCCAGTCTGGTGATGGCAGTAGCCGGGCTGGTCAACGGGGTACTGGATCCTCTGTTGATCTTCGGTATCGGCCCCTTTCCCGAATGGGGGATCCGCGGGGCCGCCATCGCGACTTCTATCTCCTGGTTGATGGCGATGCTTGTCAGCCTCTATATCCTGCGTCATCGGGAGGGCTTGCTGCTGTGGCGCCTCTCGCCGCGGGCTCGGTTGCTATCCCACTGGCGGGCGTTACTCCATGTCGCCGTCCCCGCCTCTTTTACCAATATGCTCAACCCCCTGGCCAATGCGGTGCTGATGATGATTTTCGCCGGTCTGGGTACCGAGGTGGTGGCCGCTTACGGCGCCGCGTCGCGGGTCGAGGCACTGCTGCTGATTGTGATGATGGCCCTCGCCTCCGTACTGGCCCCTTTCATCTCGCAAAACTGCGGTGCCGGTAATCCGGCCCGGGCCAAAGCTGCACTGCAGAGCTGCATGAGGTTTGCGTTGCTGTTCCAGCTCGCCATCTATGGCCTGACCTGGCTACTGGCGCCACTCATCGCCAATCTGTTCAGCGATCATCCGCAGGTCATTCGCCTCATCATTCTCTATCTGCATCTGGTGCCGATCGGTTACGGCTTTCAGGGCATGGTGATGCTGCTGGCCTCGGCGCTAAATGGCGTGCGAGCATCCAGTATCTCGTTTTTGTTCAACGGATTGCGGCTGTTTGGTTTTCTGTTGCCAGGAGCCTGGCTGGGGGCAAAGCTGGGGGGAGAACAGGGGATATATCTGGGGATCTTGCTGGCCAATCTGGCGGCGGGCACCCTCGCATGGTGGTATGCCCGACACCGCTTCGAGGCCTTGTGCCATCAGGGCAAACCCTGATTCAGTCACTCTCCTCGGGTTTTCGTCTCGTCGATTACTCTTTGCGCTCAAATTCGCCTTCGATGGTGGTGCCGCCCTGCTTGGCGTTTCCCAGATGATCATCGGACGGTGCGTTGCCAAACGGCGATTGAGTAGGCTGGAAACCACCCATCTGCATCCGGAACTGGCTGCTGCCGATCAGCTTGTCAGCCAGTTTGTTGCGCAGCCAAGGTTGCAGCAACAGCACACCGAAAATGTCGGTCACGAAACCCGGGATAATCAGCAGCAAGCCAGCCAATGCCAGCATCATGCCCCCCATCACCTCGCGGCCTGGCATCTCGCCCATCTGCATCTTTTGCTGGGCGCTGAACAGGGTTTTGATCCCTTCACTGCGCACCAGCGAGGAACCCAATACTGCGGTCAGTATGAGCAAGCCGACAGTCGGCAGCGCCCCGATTACCGAGCCGACCTCGATCATCACGGTGAGTTCCAGTACAACCAGACCCACCAACAACAAAAACAACTTGCCCATATCCACTCCAGCACCGGTAAATTGAGAAAAAGTGGCACCCATGCAACGATGGCCAGAGGCGATTTTGCCACCCCATCATCACCACTTTCTGCCCTGAATAAATGGGGGCGGCCCCCCTCTTTTCAAGTTGGTCAACTGACTCCTACGTCATCAGCAATCTAAAAAACCAGCAAAAAGTCACAAAAAATTATAAAAATCATCATGATAAAAACTTCATAACATATGTGTACTTTCCTCAAAGTAATTTGAAAATGTCGCAAATTTAGTGATCCACCTCTAATAACCGATACCTCAATTGGAGTAGTATATTGATTAGTTTTTCGGGAGGTCATTCTCCCAACCGCCCCACTCGATGTGTGGTGCTTCAGGATGAGCTGTGCGCAAGGAACTCGCGACCACTCGGTGAGGATTTTTCCATTTATCTGATTTCTGAGGCATTACAATGAGCGACATCAAGAACGTCCGCATTGAAGAAGACCTGCTGGGCACCAAAGAAGTTTCCAATGATCTCTACTACGGTGTGCATACCCTGCGCGCTGTCGAGAACTTCAAGATCAGCTCTCAGAAGATTTCTGACGTTCCGGAATTCGTCCGCGGTATGGTGCTGACCAAGAAGGCCGCTGCGCTGGCAAACGGTGAATTGGGTACCATCCGTCCTGAAATTGCTGACAAGATCGTAGAAGCCTGCGACCTGATGCTGAACACCGGCAAATGCTTCGACCAGTTCCCGGTCGACGTTTACCAGGGTGGTGCCGGCACCTCCGTCAACATGAACACCAACGAAGTACTGGCCAACATCGCCCTGGAAATCATGGGTCTGGAGAAAGGCCGTTACGACGTCATCAACCCGAACGACCACGTCAACAAGTGCCAGTCCACCAACGATGCCTACCCCACCGGCTTCCGCGTTGCTGTGGTCAACAGCACTGATGTGACTCTGCACGCGCTGGAGCACCTGATCGCGGCATTCGATGCCAAAGCGAAAGAGTTCAAAAACATCCTGAAGATGGGTCGTACCCAGCTGCAAGATGCGGTTCCGATGACCCTGGGTCAGGAGTTCCACGCATTCGCCGTGACACTGCGTGAAGAGATCAAGTCCATCAAGCGTTGCCAGGAGCTGCTGCTGGAAGTGAACCTGGGCGCTACCGCCATCGGTACCGGTCTGAACACTCCGCCCGAGTACTCTGCACTGGCCATCAAGCGTCTGGCCGAGATCACCGGTCGTGCCTATGTACCGGCAGAAGATCTGATTGAAGCGACCTCCGACTGTGGCGCCTACGTCATGCTGCACGGCGCCATCAAGCGTCTGGCCATGAAGCTGTCCAAGATCTGTAACGACCTGCGTCTGCTCTCCTCCGGCCCGCGCACTGCACTGAAAGAGATCAACCTGCCGGAAATGCAGGCGGGTTCCTCCATCATGCCGGCCAAGGTCAACCCGGTTATCCCGGAAGTGGTCAACCAATCCTGCTTCAAGGTATTCGGTAACGACATCACCATCACCTTCGCCGCCGAAGCCGGTCAGCTGCAGCTGAACGTCATGGAGCCAGTGATTGGTCAGGCGATGTTCGAATCCCTGAGCCTGATGGAAAAAGCCTGCATTTCCCTGCGCGAGAAGTGCGTGGAAGGTATCACCGCCAACCCGGAAATCTGCATGAATCACGTGCTGAACTCCATCGGTATCGTGACCTACCTGAACCCCTTCATCGGCCACCACGAAGGGGATATCGTCGGCAAGATCTGTGCCCAGACCGGCAAGAACGTCCGCGAAGTCGTTCTTGAGCGCGGCCTGCTGAGCGCCGAGCAGCTGGACGAAATTCTCTCCATCGAGAACCTGATGAACCCGCAATACAAAGCCAAGCGTTTCACCCGCGAAGCTGCCGTATAAGCGAGTATGGGCCGGGATCTTCCCGGCCCATAAAGTCAGTTCCCGATTGGTCTTTATCCCCAGCCCGATCGGGAATTGGCTTTTTGCCAAATAAAAACCAAAAACTAAAAAATGGAGTTATCGCTATGATTGGAATCGAGTTACTTGTCGTGCTCGCCGCTATCTATCTGGGGGCCCGGATAGGCAGCATCGGCATCGGCTTTGCCGGTGGTCTGGGGGTACTGGTATTGACGTGGGGTCTGGGCATGCCCATCCCGAGCGATCAACTGGTCAGCTACATCCCTTGGGATGTGATCATGATCATCGCGTCCGTCATCTGCGCCATCGCCTGTATGCAACTGGCTGGCGGGATGGACTATCTGGTCTTCCTGGCAGAAAAAGCGCTGCGCAAGAACCCCAAATACATTACCTTCGCCGCCCCGGTGGTCACCTACCTGATGACCATGCTGGCCGGTACCGGTCATACCGCCTTCTCCACCCTGCCGGTGATCGCTGAAGTGGCCAAAGAGCAAGGGATCCGCCCATCACGTCCGCTCTCCATCGCGGTTGTCGCCTCCCAGATCGCCATCACAGCTTCCCCGATCTCTGCCGCTGTGGTTGCCTTCTCCGGCATGCTCGAGCCGTTTGGTGTTGACTACCTGACCCTGCTGGCCATCTGCATCCCCTCTACCTTCCTGGCCTGTATCCTGGGCGCCTTCATTGCCAACATGATGGGCAAACCGCTGGACCAGGACGAAGTCTATCTGGAGCGTAAAGCCAAGGGCCTGATCAAACTGCGTGGTACTACCAAGCTCGAGATCAAACCGTACGCCAAACTGTCTGTCTGGATCTTCATCGCCGCCATCGTTGCTGTCATGGCTTATGCCACTGCCATCTCCGGTAAAGTGGGCCTGATCACCAACCCGCCGATCCCCCGTGACGGCGCCATCATGGGCATCATGCTGGCCGCGGCCACCATCATGACCCTGGTGTGCAAACTGGACGCCACCCAAGTGACCAACATGCCGACCTTCAAGTCCGGTATGTCCGCCTGTATCTGCGTACTGGGTGTGGCCTGGCTGGGTAACGTCTTCGTGAAAGGCAACATGGACACCATCCAGCTGATCGCTGGCGACCTGCTGAACCAGTACTCCTGGCTGCTGGCCGTGGTGCTGTTCTTCGCTGCCATGCTGCTCTATTCACAAGGCGCCACCACCAAAGCCCTGATGCCTGCCGCACTGGCACTGGGTGTCAGCCCGCTGACTGCGATTGCCTCCTTCGCAGCCGTGAGCGCCCTGTTCGTACTGCCGACCTACCCGACTCTGCTGGCCGCGGTAGAGATGGACGACACCGGCTCCACCCGTATCGGTAAGGCGGTCTTCAACCATCCCTTCTTCGTACCGGGCACCGCCACCATCGCCATCGCCGTGGCACTGGGCTTCTTCTTCGGCGGCATCCTGCTGTAATTCATCGCCTGCCGATCGCCAAATAAAAAATCCCCGCCAGTTGGCGGGGATTTTTTTATCTCTTTACTCTGTACTTGGCTTGGCTGTCTGGCAGCGAGAGACCTGACGTATTATCCGGATGGCTCAACCACGGCGACAGCAGACACCACAACAGCGTGCCAGCGGCGCTATAACCACCACTGCCAGATTGCCGGAGTAGTAGGCCACCATGGTACTCACCACCACGCCAGAAGACGGGATCCTTCGGATCAGACCGGATCCAGGGTATCCAGCGGCCAGCGCGGCACGGCTTTGACCACCAGAGGTTCGAACACGCCCGCTTTCAGGCGCTGCATACCGGCGTAAGCGATCATGGCGCCGTTATCAGTGCAATATTCCGTGCGCGGATAGAACACCTCGCCCTTGAGGCTCTCCATCAGCTCGGCCAGCTGGGCACGCAGATGACGGTTGGCACTGACGCCACCGGCGACCACCAGACGCGTGAGACCGGTCTCCTTCAAGGCACGACGGCACTTGATGGCCAAGGTATCGACCACCGCATCTTCAAACGCCCGAGCGATATCGGCACGGGTCTGTTCATCATCACCATTGGCGGCGATGGTGTTGGCTGTGAAGGTCTTGAGGCCGGAGAAGCTCATGTCGAGCCCGGGACGGTCAGTCATGGGACGGGGGAAGTGGAAGCGCCCCTTAGTGCCCTTCTCGGCCAGACGGGAGAGCAGCGGACCACCCGGATAGTCCAGCCCCATCAGCTTGGCGGTCTTGTCGAACGCTTCGCCAGCGGCATCGTCGATGGATTCGCCCAACAGCTGATAGCTGCCGATGCCGTCAACCCGCACCAGCATGGAGTGACCACCGGAGACCAGCAGCGCCACGAAGGGGAACTCGGGGGCCTTTTCTTCCAGCATGGGAGCCAGCAGGTGGCCTTCCATATGGTGGACGGCGATAGCAGGCTTGTTCCATGCCATCGCCAGCGAACGGCCAATGGTCGCCCCCACCAGAATGGCGCCAACCAGACCCGGACCCGCGGTATACGCGATGCCGTCGATGTCATCTTTGCCCAGTCCCGCCTCTTGCAATGCGGCCTGGATCAACGGGATCGTCTTGCGAACATGATCCCGGCTGGCGAGTTCGGGGACAACGCCACCGTAGTCCGCATGCAGCTTGACCTGGCTGTATAACTGATGGGAAAGGATCCCTTTTTGATCGTCGAAGATCGCGATCCCGGTTTCGTCACAGGATGTCTCTATGCCCAATACACGCATTGCTAAAAAATTTCACTGCTAAAATGAGACGGCTATGGTAACCTTCGCGGGTTTTTTAAACCAGAGCGATCTCTGCGGGTTTACTTTCATTCCCTGTCCAGAGTATAATTTCGCACCATTTTAAGACATGCTGATCGATTGAAGGTCAGCTAACAATTTATCACTGAGGTGAAAGGCACATGCCAGTAATCAAAGTCCGTGAAAATGAGCCGTTTGACGTTGCTCTGCGTCGTTTCAAGCGTTCTTGCGAAAAAGCCGGTATCCTGTCCGAAGTTCGTAGCCGTGAGTTCTACGAGAAGCCGACTACCATTCGTAAGCGCGCCAAAGCGTCTGCTGTCAAGCGTCACGCCAAGAAGCTGTCTCGCGAAAACGCACGTCGTATCCGCCTGTACTAATCGGGAGATATTGCCGTGTCTCTGAAGGATCAACTCAAGGATCAGCAAAAGCTCGCCATGCTTGCCAAAGACAAGCCACGGTTGGGCGCTATCCGGTTGTTGATGGCAGAAATCAAGCAACGTGAAGTCGATACCCGTATCGAGCTGAATGATGAGGATATCCTCGCTGTCGTGACCAAAATGGTCAAACAGCGCCGCGATTCCATCAGCCAATTTGAAGCTGCAGGTCGCCAGGATCTCGCCGACAAAGAGTCCGCCGAGATCGTTGTGTTGCAGGAGTTCCTGCCGCAACAGTTGACCGCAGATGAAATTGCAGCCCTGATCGAGCAAGCCATCACTGAAAGTGGTGCTGCCGTCATGGCTGATATGGGCAAGGTCATGGCTGTCTTGAAGCCGAAAATTCAGGGGCGTGCCGATGTCGGCGCCGTCAGTGCTCAGGTGAAAACCCGCTTGGCGTAACAGGCAACTCTCTTGTTTGGTCAAAGAAGCCGTGCTTCCCTTGGAATGCGCGGCTTTTTTATTTTCTCCGCAATGAAACAGGACGGTTATGGCAGGCAGGATCCCACAATCCTTTATCGACGATCTGCTCGTACGCACAGACATAGTCGAGCTGATCGACTCGCGAGTGCGGCTGAAAAAAGCCGGTAAGAACTACCAGGCTTGCTGCCCTTTTCATAACGAAAAAAGCCCCTCTTTTACCGTCAGCCAGGAGAAGCAGTTCTACCACTGTTTCGGTTGTGGCGCCCATGGCAATGCCATCGGCTTTGTCATGGAGTACGACGGTCTCGAATTTCCCGATGCCATCGAAGAGCTCGCCAGCATGCAAGGCATGCAGGTACCTCGCGAGCAGAGCATCGGCGGCTCGGCCAATAGCCAGCCCGCCGTCAGCAAGGATCTGTTCGAGCTGATGAACCAGATAGCCCGCTTCTACGAGAGCAATCTCAAGAGTGCCCCCCACGCGGTGGAGTACCTCAAAGGGCGTGGTCTGACCGGCGAAGTAGTCAAGCGCTTCAACATCGGTTATGCCCCAAGTGACTGGGATCAGGTACGCCGCCGCTTCGGCGCCAGCCGGGATCACGAACAGCTGCTTATCTCGGGCGGCATGCTGATCACCCGTGACAATGGCCCGGGCAGCTATGACCGTTTCCGCGATCGCATCATGTTCCCGATCCGCGACAAGCGTGGCCGGGTCATCGGTTTCGGTGGCCGGGTGCTCGGTGATGGCACCCCCAAGTACCTGAACTCGCCGGAGACCCCCATCTTCCATAAAGGGCGGGAGCTGTTCGGTCTCTACGAAGTAAAGCAGGCACACAAGGATCCACGCAGGATCCTGGTGGTGGAAGGCTACATGGATGTGGTGGCACTCGGTCAGTACGACATCGACTATGCAGTGGCGGCACTGGGCACTGCGACCACCAGCGACCATATCCACACCCTGTTTCGCACCACTGCCGAGGTGGTCTGCTGCTACGACGGTGACAATGCCGGTCGTGAAGCCGCCTGGCGCGCGCTGGATAATGCCCTCCCTCATCTGCAGGATGGCCGCGAGCTGAAGTTCGTGTTCCTGCCCGATGGCGAGGATCCCGACTCTCTGGTGCGCCAGATCGGCAAGGAGGGTTTTGAAGCCCTGCTCGATGAAGCCCAACCGTTCGCCGACTTCATGTTCGAGCGTCTCGGCCGGGATGCGGCGCTCTCCGGTGAGGCAGGCAAGTTCGAAGTGGCCAACAAGGCCGCCGAGCTTATTCGTCGCGTACCGGAAGGGTTTACCCGCGAAGGGCTGATCACTCGTCTCTCCAGCATGATGCGTTGGGGCGAGAACAAGCAGCGCATCGCCGAGCTCTTTGCCCGCAACAGCCAGCCCAAGGCCGAGGTCAACAAACCCAAGGCAGCCAAGCTGACGCCACTGCGGCGTGCGCTGGCACTGATGGTGCAATATCCGGCAGTAACGGCTGAGCTCCCCCCCATGCCGGAATTGGCCGGACTACGCGTACAGGGCATCAAGTTTCTGCTGCAACTGCACCAGCAGATCCTGGCACAGCCCGGTATTACCACAGGTATCCTGCTGGAACACTGGCGTGGTACCAAGGAGGGAGAAATCCTTGCTCAGCTGGCCATGCACGACCTGTTCGAGGAGATCAAACTCGATCAGGAGCCGGATATTCTGGGAGAATTGCAGGACACCTTCGTCGGCTTCATCAACCAGTTTCTGAAACAGCGGATCGAAGAATTGCAGGCCAAAGTGGCTCAGGAAGGACTAAGCTCCGAAGAAACCCAAGAGCTGATGATGCTGATAAGAGAGGTGCAAATTGAGAAAAGAAATGAGAGTGGGGCTTGATATTTAAGTGATTAGTCCCAATATGGATAGCGTTGCCCGAATCGACGGGATGAAAAGCAAAAATTTTATAACCGCCTGGCCCCGACAATACTGCGGGCAGGGGTTTCTCATGACCGACGCCGCAACCAGACATAGCATGTCTGGCGGTTTTCTATTAGAATTGGCTATTTGCGCAGCAGCGCACTGTACGCGCAACCTAGCAACACCAACCGGATGAGTTCTATGGAGCAAACCCCGCAGTCTCAGCTTAAACTCCTCGTTGCCAAAGGTAAAGAACAGGGCTACCTGACCTATGCCGAGGTGAACGATCACCTCCCGCAAGACATTGTCGATTCAGACCAGATCGAAGACATCATTCAGATGATCAACGATATGGGCATTCAAGTGGTTGAAAACGCTCCGGATGCCGATGACCTTATCATGGCTGAAGGTGGTACCGCCGATGAGGACGCTGCCGAAGCAGCGGCCCAGGCTCTGGCATCTGTTGAATCTGAGATTGGTCGCACGACCGATCCCGTCCGCATGTACATGCGGGAAATGGGTACCGTCGAACTGCTGACCCGTGAAGGCGAAATCGACATCGCCAAGCGGATCGAAGACGGTATCAACCAGGTACAAAGCTCCGTAGCAGAGTACCCTGAAGCAATTACTTACCTGCTCGAACAGTACGACAAGTACGAAGCCGAGCAGCTGCGTCTCTCTGACATTATCTCTGGCTTTATTGACCCGAACGAAACTGAAGATATGGCGCCTACCGCCACGCATATCGGTTCCGAGCTCGGCGAAGACGATCTGGCCGACGAAGATGAAGAAGACGAAGAAGACGAAGACGAAGATGGCGACAGCTCTGACGACGACGGTGACGGTGGTCCGGATCCGGAAGTCGCTCGCGAGAAGTTTGGTGAACTGCGTGCCCAGTATGAAGTGACCCGCCTCTCCATTCAGAAGAATGGTCGCGCACACGAAGATACCCAGGCCGCCATCGCCCAGCTGGCCGATGTATTCCGTCAATTCCGCCTGATGCCCAAGCAGTTCGATCGCCTGGTCAACAACATGCGTGAAATGATGGAGCGCGTCCGCGTGCAGGAACGCATCATCATGAAGCTCTGCGTTGAGCAGGCCAAGATGCCGAAGAAAACCTTCGTCGCGGCCTTCACCAACAACGAGTGTGAAACTGCTTGGTTCGAATACCAGAAGCAGGCTGGTAAAGCCTGGTCTCCCCGTCTGGTTGAAATGGACGAGGATATTCAGCGCGCCATCGGCAAGCTGCAGCAGATTGAAGAAGAGACCGGTCTGTCGATTGCCCAGATCAAGGATATCAACCGTCGCATGAGCATCGGTGAGGCCAAAGCCCGCCGTGCGAAGAAAGAGATGGTTGAGGCCAACTTGCGTCTGGTTATCTCTATCGCCAAGAAGTACACCAACCGCGGTCTGCAGTTTCTGGATCTGATCCAGGAGGGCAACATCGGTCTGATGAAGGCGGTAGACAAGTTTGAATACCGTCGTGGCTACAAGTTCTCGACCTATGCAACCTGGTGGATCCGTCAGGCCATTACCCGCTCCATCGCGGATCAGGCCCGTACCATCCGAATCCCGGTACACATGATCGAGACCATCAACAAGCTCAACCGTATCTCCCGTCAGATGCTGCAGGAGATGGGTCGCGAACCGAACCCGGAAGAGCTGGCCATGCGCATGGGCATGCCGGAAGACAAGATCCGCAAGGTACTGAAGATCGCCAAAGAGCCTATCTCCATGGAGACGCCCATCGGTGATGATGAAGATTCCCACTTGGGCGACTTCATCGAAGATACCACCCTGGCTCTGCCAGCGGATGCGGCGACCAGCGAAAGCCTGCGCAACGCCACCCGCGAAGTGCTTGCTGGCCTGACCGCCCGCGAAGCCAAGGTACTGCGGATGCGTTTCGGTATCGACATGAACACTGACCACACCCTCGAGGAAGTGGGCAAACAGTTCGACGTTACCCGTGAGCGTATTCGTCAGATCGAAGCCAAGGCACTGCGCAAACTGCGCCACCCGAGCCGCTCGGAAGTGCTGCGCAGCTTCCTGGACGAATAGTCCTGACCCTGTGTCAAACTGCTCTGCCAAAGCCCCGCCATGCGGGGCTTTGTTTTGTCTGGCATTTACCCTTGCGACCCGCTTTGCACCCTCTATCGACCTGGATAATTAGTCGCCAAGTGGTTGATATGCCTATAGACTGCCCTTTCCTCTTCCCCTATAATCCACGCCGCTAAATGCACAATTTGGCCCCTTAGCTCAGTTGGTCAGAGCAGTCGACTCATAATCGATTGGTCGTGGGTTCAAGTCCCCCAGGGGCCACCAAATTGAAAAAGGCCGCTCATCATGAGCGGCCTTTTTGCATCTGCAGATCGGGTAATGTCCAGTGATGAGCTCGATGAGGTCATAGAAAAGACCCGCCATGGGCAGGTCTGGGCAGGGTCCGGATCAGGCGCCTCACTCAGAGACAAGGAGCCTAATGCTGAGCCTCAGGTTTGCTCGTTGCTGCCGCTCTGGATGGATGAGCGACGCCCGGCAGGCAGCATCCGGGTAACCAGATTGCTGCGCTGACGCCAGGAGGTGAAAACGATGGCCAGCAGATGCAGACCAATCAACCCCTGCAGCGCCACCACGCACCACTCATGCCACTCGTCAGCCCCCAGTTCAAATCCCGTCTCGGTATTTTGAAACCAGCCGCTGCCAGCAGTGGCCAGCACAACCAGCCAGAGCGCCCACACGGCCAGCTTGCCGCTACCGTGATGACCCGGTGCCGGAGGCTGCCGCTCACGCATCTCGCGCGCTTGCTGGCGAAAATCATCACCACTGGGGATGAGGGCACCAAGGCGAGCGTAGCCACGGGCAAAAGTAAGCCCCCAGAGCAGACGCAAGGAGACCAGCCCAATGGCGCCGTAACCCAGCCACTCGTGCCACTCCTCGCCCGCTTCGTTAACCCAGAGATTGCTGATGCAGACCGCCACCAAGCCCCAGTGGGTCAGGCGAACCAGCGGATCCCAGCGAAAGGGCTCACCCTTTTTGCTTGGCATATTTGTGGTACTCCTTCTTCAGGTCGTTGACCTTGGCCAGATGTTCGCGCGCCTTGGCCTCATCACCCGCCTTGAGTGCGGCCAGGCTGGCGTCCAGCTCGGTCTGTACCTCATTCATCCCTTCAAGAAATTTCTCTTTCTTGGCGGCCGGCATGTTCTTCTGCTTGGCCACATCCAGCTGGGCCTTCATCTCGTTGATGTGCTTCTCCATCGTGGCTGCATCATCAGCCTTGACGGCCTGCTTGTAGTTGAAGCCAATCTTCTTCATCGGCTGTTCCAGATCACCCGCCACGGCAGGCAGGGTCATCAGGCCAAACATCAGGGGCAGCAGCAGGGGGCGGACGGTTTTCAACATGGGATTTCCTTATATAACGACATGCTCGAATTGTTAGGGGTACTTATGAATCCAAACAAGAATTCATCACCAGCATGATGCCATGACTCATGGTGAAACGTTTGTGAAAAATGCTGTTTTTTGTGGCAAATAGTGACAGATATGCCGCGTTTGTTTGCGCTTGGTAACTGATTGAACGCAGGTGACGCGCACCATGAGGATGGTTGAAAGCGGTAAACAGGGACAAAAAACCCCGCCGTAGCGGGGTCTGAATCAGCTGGCCAATGGCTTGCGTCAGTTACTCCTGTTCGCGAGCAATGGCGCGCCAGCCGATATCCTTGCGGTAGAAGACGCCATCCCACTTGATGCGGCCAGCGAGCTGATAGGCACGCTGCTGGGCTTCTGCCACAGTGTGGCCGAGGGCGGTTGCGCACAACACGCGGCCGCCAGCGGTCAGGCTGGTATCGCCCTCCAGACGGGTACCGGCATGGAACACCTTCTCACCCGCCACTTCATCCACCGGCAAGCCGCTGATGGGGTGGTTGGTGCTGTAATCGCCGGGATAGCCTCCCGCCGCCAACACCACGCCGATGGCGGCGCGGGGATCATAGATGGCCTCTTTCTGATCCAGCTTGCCTGCGCAAGCGGCCAGGCAGAGCTCCACCAGATCGGATTGCATCCGCAGCATGATGGGCTGGGTCTCGGGATCGCCGAAACGGCAGTTGAACTCGATCACCTTGGGATTGCCTGCACCGTCGATCATCAGACCGGCGTAGAGGAAACCGGTGTAGACGTTGCCCTCAGCCGCCATGCCGCGCACGGTCGGCATGATCACCTGCTCCATCACGCGTCGATGTACCTCGGCGGTCACCACAGGCGCCGGGGAGTAAGCCCCCATACCGCCGGTGTTGAGACCGGTATCACCGTCGCCAACCCGCTTGTGATCCTGACTGGTGGCCATCGGCAGCACGTGATCGCCATCGACCATGACGATGAAGCTTGCCTCTTCACCCTCCAGAAACTCCTCAATCACCACCCGGGAACCCGCTTCGCCAAAGGCATTGCCGGAGAGCATGTCGCGCACCGCATCTTCCGCTTCCTGCAAGGTCATGGCGACAATCACCCCTTTGCCCGCCGCCAGACCATCGGCCTTGATGACGATGGGGGCGCCTTTCTCGCGCAAGTAGGCGAGTGCAGGCTCCACTTCGGTGAAGTTCTGGTACTCGGCGGTCGGGATGGCGTGACGGGCCAGGAAATCCTTGGTGAAAGCCTTGGAACCTTCCAGCTGGGCAGCGGCAGCGGTTGGGCCAAAGATCGGCTGACCGGCGGCGCGGAAGGCATCCACCACCCCTTTCACCAGCGGCGCTTCCGGCCCGACGATGGTGAGGCCGACCTGCTTCTCTTTGGCAAAGGCCAGCAGCCCTTCGATATCGGTCGCGTCGATGGCAACGTTCTCGACACCCGGCTCAAGCTGGGTGCCCGCATTGCCCGGCGCCACAAAAACGTGACGTACCAGTGGGGAGTGTTTGGCCTTCCAGGCCAGGGCGTGTTCGCGGCCACCGTTGCCAATGATCAGTACTTTCATCGTATCGCTCGCTTCTATTTGTGGTCACTGGACGGCCACCCGGGCCGTCAGTCAGCGGAAATAGTCAGTTGAAAAGAGACAACAAAAGGGCCGCCATCGGCAGCCCCTGACCCATCAATGACGGAAATGGCGCATGTTGGTGAAGACCATGCACATACCGTGTTCGTCGGCGGCATCGATCACCTCCTGATCGCGCATCGAGCCACCCGGCTGGATCACGCAGGAGATACCAGCCTGAGCGGCAGCATCGATACCGTCGCGGAACGGGAAGAAGGCATCGGAGGCCATCACGGAGCCCGCCACAGTCAACCCTTCGTCCGCCGCCTTGATACCGGCGATTTTGGCCGAATAAACACGGCTCATCTGACCGGCACCGACGCCGATGGTTTGGCCATCTTTGGCGTAGACGATGGCATTGGATTTGACGAACTTGGCCACTTTCCAGCAAAACAGCAGATCCTGCAGCTCGGCCTCGGTCGGCTGGCGCTTGCTGACCACGGTCAGGTCACCCAGCGTCACCATGCCGAGATCCCGCTCCTGCACCAGCAAGCCGCCGTTGACGCGCTTGAGGTCAAACCCTTGCGCCGGAGCCGTCCACTGACCGCATTCGAGCAGACGCACGTTCTGCTTGGCGGCGACCGCATCGCGGGCCTCCTGGCTGACGGTCGGGGCGATGATCACTTCGACAAACTGGCGGGCCACGATGGCTGCGGCAGTGGCACCATCCAGCTCGCGGTTGAAGGCGATGATGCCGCCGAAGGCGGAGGTGGGGTCGGTCTGGTAAGCGCGATCGTAGGCACTCAGCAGGTCGTTACCGATGGCCACACCGCAGGGGTTGGCATGCTTGACGATGACGCAGGCTGGCTCGTCGAACTCCTTAACACACTCCAGCGCCGCATCGGTATCGGCGATGTTGTTGTAGGAGAGCGCCTTGCCCTGCAGCTGGATAGCGCTGGAGACAGAACCCGGAGCGGCATGCTCTTCGGCGTAGAAGGCGGCTGCCTGATGGCTGTTCTCGCCGTAACGCATGTCCTGCTTCTTGATGAACTGGCTGTTGAAGGTGCGCGGGAAGCGGGACTCCTCGTCACCCTCCTTGTTGTCACCGTAGGAAGGAACCATGGTGCCGAAGTAGTTGGCGATCATGCCGTCGTAGGCAGCAGTGTGCTCGAATGCGGCGATGGCCAGATCGAAACGGGTCGCCAGTTTCAGGCTGTTGCCGTTGGCATCCATTTCGCGAATAACGCGATCGTAGTCGGCAGCTTTGACGACGATAGCGACATCTTTATGGTTTTTGGCGGCAGAACGCACCATGGTCGGGCCGCCGATGTCGATGTTCTCGACCGCATCGGCCAGGGTACAACCCGCTTTGGCTACGGTGGCAGCAAAGGGGTAGAGGTTGACGACAACCATGTCGATGGGGGAGATAGCGTGCTGGGCCATGATGGCGTCATCCTGATCCCGACGGCCGAGGATGCCGCCATGAACCTTGGGATGCAGGGTCTTGACCCGGCCATCCATCATTTCAGGGAAACCCGTGTAGTCGGAGACCTCGGTCACCGGCAGACCCGCCTCGCCAAGCAGCTTGGCGGTACCGCCCGTGGAGAGCAGGGCAACACCACGCTCGTTGAGTGCCTTGGCAAATTCCAAAATGCCAGTTTTGTCAGACACACTCAGCAGTGCACGGCGAATGGGTCGAGCTTGTTCCATCACACTATCGTCCTCAACATAACGGGGACCGTTCCATGGGAGGCGAGGCTCAACACAGAGAGTCCCCAAATAAATGGAAGTGGGGGATTTCGCAAACCACTCTCGCCCCGACATCCGGCAAAAGCGTTTTAAGAAATGCCCGCTTGGTGCGGCGCTCTGTTATGGGCGCGTATTCTACACAAAAAATGTGACCTGTGGTGGATTTTTTGAAACAGCAAAGCCTTATTTGGCGCGGCGTTAAACGTTTTCCACTTGATTTTTTCGAAACGTTTGCACTTTCAGTGTTTTATGGGAAAAAGGGTCGCCAGGAGATGTTTATCTGCCCCTTTTATGCCCTTGGCTGGCAATCCATGGGCAAAGGGGTGATAGTGGATTCCGGTTTTTGTAGCGGCATACATTCAAGGGGAGATAGAGCATGTATCGGATCGGTGAACTGGCCAAGGCGTGCGGGGTCAAGGCAGATACCCTGCGTTTTTACGAGAAGAACGGGCTTATCTCACCGGAGATCCGTAACGAATCCGGCTACCGCCTCTACAGCGAACAGGACAAGCGGCGGCTGGAGTTTATTATCCGCGCCAAGTCGGTGGGATTCTCGCTGGCCGATATCGGCGAGCTGCTCGACCTCGATACCAACAAGGCCAAAGTCACCTGTCAGGAGGTGAAAGCAGTAGCTGACACCAAGCTGGCCCAGGTGGAGCAGAAGATCATCGAACTGACCCGCTTTCGCGACAATCTGCGCGAGCTCTCCAATATCTGCTGCGGCGGGCCGCGCTCGGCGGAGCACTGCGCCATCCTCGAGACGCTGGAATCTGGTGCCCCGGCCCATCACGAGCACCACAGCCACGACCAGCATGACCCGGTTCACGGCTGACATGGTATGCCTGACTGAGCGTGCCTGGCTCAGTGTGACTGACTCGGCGCGCCCGATGCATTGCTCCGGCGGCGATTTGGTGACAAAATCGCCGCGTTTTTAACCGGTGCCAGTGCATCCGGTTGCCGGGCGCTCAGCTGAACAGGCGCCCGCAGTGAAAACCGCCATCCAGACACAAGCATCAACACACCAAGAGAAAAGAAGAGGAGCCATCATGGCCAAGATCCGGGTCGACCAACCCGCCCTCCCCCGTGAGGAAGATGCGCAAGGGGGCTGCTATGCCCATCAGCGCGGCGAGATAAAGGATAACCATCTGCATGCCCTGCTCTCCGATCCGCTGTTTCGCAGCCGAGTCGAGCGCAACAAGAAGGGCAAGGGGAGTTACCAGCGCAAGGCCAAATTCGGCAAGCGGTGGGAGCCCGGCCAACAGCAGATGATCCGCGTCTGCTACTGAGCGGGTTTCTACCGACCAAAACAATCAGGGCGCCATTGGCGCCCTGATTGTTATCTCGAAACACGGTTCGCCAAAACTGGCTCACGACAGACGTAGGGTGCAATAAGCGAAGCGCATTGCACCGGCAACCTCGCGGCTCCAATAATGGTGCAATTTCATTGCACCCTACGGTTACCTCTCCTCATCCTCTCTCAAGTTGAGAGAGAATCTTTAATGTGATTGGTATCACTCATCCATAAAGAGTTCGAGCAGCACGTTGAGATAGCGATGGCCGAGAGAAGTGAGCTGCCAGCTATCCCCCAAATCCTCGATCAGCTCCTTGCTTTGGGCGATGGCGAGCACCGTCTCTACCCTTTCCAGCGGCAAGCCGGTATAGGCCTCGAACTCCGCCTTGGGGGCCGGTTCAAACAGGCGGAAGCGGTTCATAAAGTATTCGAGCGGCAGATCGTCTGCCGTCACCTGCCACTGCTCGTCCAGATAGGGGCGACTCTTGTCCAGATACCCTTTTGGATGCTTCATCTTGGCGGTGCGCAGGATCTGCTTATCCGCGAGATCGGTCACCTTGCCGTGGGCACCACAGCCAATCCCCAGATAGTCGCCGAAACGCCAGTAGTTGAGGTTGTGATGGCACTGGTAGCCCTCTTTGGCATAAGCCGAGATCTCGTACTGGCGATAACCGCTGGCGGTGAGCATGGCGTGACCCTGCTCGTAGATGTCCCACAGAGTGTCATCTTCCGGCAGCTTGGGTGGTTTGGAGGCAAATGCCGTGTTCGGCTCTATGGTGAGCTGATACCAGGAGAGGTGCGGCGGGGCGCAGTCGATAGCCTGCTGCAGGTCATAAAGGGCATCATCCAGACTCTGATCCGGCAGACCATGCATCAGATCCAGATTGAAGGTAGGCAACTTGATGGCGTGGGCCAGTGCCGCCGCCTTGCGCGCCTCTTCCGGGCCGTGAATGCGACCGAGGCGGGTCAGCTTCTCCTGCTGGAAGCTCTGCACACCGATGGAGATACGGTTGATGCCAGCGCGCTGGAAACCGGCGAACTTGTCCGCCTCTACCGTGCCCGGGTTGGCTTCCATGGTGATCTCGCAATCTGCGGCGAGCGGAATGCGGGCCCGCACCCCGTCCAGCAAGGTTTGCATCGCCTCCACCGTCAACAGGCTGGGGGTGCCGCCGCCGATAAAGATCGAGGAGAGCGGCCGCCCCTGCGCCCACTTCAGATCCTGCTCCAGATCCTCCAGCAGGGCGGCGACATATTCGAGGTGAGGCAACTCCCCCTTCTGGGCATGGGAGTTAAAGTCACAGTAAGGGCACTTCTGGACGCACCAGGGCACATGAATATAGAGAGAGAGCGGCGGCAGTTGCAGCATGGGGCTTCCAATAAAACGGGGGCTCAAGGCCCCCATTGTAGATGACTATGTGTGATTGACTGTGTGTAACCGACAAGGTGGCAAAATAACTCAGTGCGCCGCAGCCAGCGCCGCTTTGAGCTTGGCCAGCGCCTGACCGCGATGGCTCAGCTGGTTTTTCAGCTCGGCGGGCATCTGGGCGGCGGTGCAGTCGTGATCCGGCACGAAGAAGACGGGGTCATAGCCAAAGCCATGTTGACCGCGCGGCTCGTCGATGATCATCCCTTCCCAGCTCGCCTGACAGATGATGGGAGTGGGATCGTCAGCGTGGCGCATATAGACCAGCACACACCAGAAGCGGGCGCTCTTCAGGTACTCGGGGGCACCTTGCAGCTCGCCGAGCAGCTTCTCGATGTTGGCCTTGTCGCCGGCCCCCACACCGGCAAAGCGGGCGGAGTAAACGCCGGGGCGCCCTTGCAGCAGATCGACTTCCAGACCGGAATCATCGGCCACGGCGGGCAGACCGGTAATGCGGGCGGCGTGGCGGGCCTTGATGATGGCATTCTCGACGAAGGTGGTGCCGGTCTCATCGGCATCGGAGACCGCAAACTCGCTCTGTGGGATCACCTGGATCTTCATATCGGCCAGCATGGCGGCCAATTCCTTCACCTTTTTTTGGTTACCTGTTGCCAGGACAAGCTTGTTCATCGAGCACCTCCGCAAAAATAATCTGCGCATTCTATGCGGCGCAAGCGTTTAGTAAAAGCGTCAATTACACCCGCTGTGATGGGGTTACGGGGGATTTGCCGCCATCGAATAACCAGCTTTTTAATACATGTTTCCATAATGGAATAACCAAAGTGATTAAATACCATTTCTATTCATTACTGTGAGTCAGTAGACTCGCGCCCCAATTCATTAACCTGGCTGACTAAAGAGGTGACAGATGCCATTGATACTTTTACTCGTACTACTGGTGCTGTTCAGTCCGCTGGCTATCGACATCTACCTGCCCGCCATTCCGCAGATGGCCGAGCAGCTGGGCGCCGAAGTGACACTGATGCAGGGCACCATCACCTGGTTCCTGTTCAGCATGGGGCTGGGGCAACTGCTTGTTGGCCCGCTGGCCGATCGCTACGGTCGCAAGCCCATCGCGCTGGGCGGCGTGCTGCTCTATGGCCTGAGCGCGCTGGGGGCCGGTTTTTCCGCCAGCCTCGGTGAATTGATGCTGGCCCGGGTGCTGCAGGGCTTCGGCGCCTGCGCTACTTCGGTCGCCGCCTTCTCGGTGGTGCGTGACAGCTATGGCCCGAAAAAGAGCGGTCAGATGATCTCCTATCTCAATGGCGCCATCTGCTTTATTCCTGCGCTGGCCCCCCTGCTCGGTGGCTGGCTCACCGCCAAGGCGGGCTGGTCTGCCAACTTCTGGTTTATGGCCGGTTATGCGCTCATCGTCGGCAGCTGGCTGATGTGGCGGATGCCGGAGACCCGCCCGGAGGAAACCCGCAGCGAAGGGGCCCTCATCAGCTGGTCCCGCTACAGCCCGGTGCTGCGCTCCCCCAGCTTCCTGTTCAACGCGGCGCTGTGCATGCTGGCGATGGCGGTGATCCTTGCCTATGTCACCGCCGCACCGGTGCAGCTGATGGTAAAACTGGGGCTGGATATGAGCGGCTTTAGCTACTGGTTTACCGCCAACGCCGCGCTCAACATTCTGGCCTGCTTCATGGCGCCGCGCTTTATCGCCAAGGTGGGGCCAAGACGCACCCTGCGCATCGGCCTGCTGGTGTTGATGCTCTCGGCCATCACCCTGACTTTGGCCATGCACATCGAGCATCCGCTGGCGATGATGGGACCGGTGTTCCTCTCCAGCATCGGCTTTGCCATGATTCTGGGCTCAGCCGCCGGGATGGCGCTGGCACCGTTCGGCCACTGCGCCGGTACCGCAGCGGCCCTGCTCGGCCTGTTCCAGATGAGCGGCTCCGGCGCCCTGGTTGGTCTGACCGGCGCCCTGATGCACGACCCGCTCAGCCAGCTGGCGCTGCATATGTGGCTGCTGCTGCCGCCCTTGGTGATGCTGATGACCCGACGCGGCCGCCGCTTGTGTTTGCAATAAATCCTGTGCTCTGATGGGCACACTCAGGGGGCCATCGGCCCCCTTCTCGTTTGTATCGCCTTTACAGCATATGGCCATCCGGCAGAGAGCCGGCGATGGCAACCCCACTCACTCGATGTCAGCGGAGAACTCCCGATGAGCCACACTCTCAACGCAGCCCTGGTGGGCTATGGCTTTGCAGGCAAGACCTTCCACGCTCCCTTCCTCTCCACCACCTCGGGCTTGTCCCTGAGCTGGGTGGTAAGCCGCGATGCCGCCAAGGTGCAGGCCGATCTGCCCGACTGCCGGGTCGGCTCACTGGAGGAGGTGCTAAGCGATGAGACCGTCGATCTGGTGGTGATCGCCACCCCCAACGACACCCACGCCCCCCTCGCCCGCCAGGCGCTGCTGGCAGGCAAACATGTGGTGATCGACAAGCCCTTTGCACTGGATCTGGCCGAAGCGCAAGCGCTGGTCGAACTGGCCGAAAAGCAGCAGCGGCTGCTCAGTATCTTCCACAACCGCCGTTGGGACGGGGATTTCCTTACCGTGCGCCGTTTGATTGCCGAGGGGACGCTGGGGCAGATCGCCCAGTTCGAATCCCACTTCGATCGCTATCGCCCCGAAGTGCGCCAGCGCTGGCGCGAAGCGGGTGGCCCGGGTTCCGGCCTCTGGTTCGATCTCGGCCCCCATGTGCTGGATCAGGCGCTGCAGCTGTTCGGCCAACCGGACTGGCTGCAGGCCGATCTGGCCGAGCAGCGCCCCGGCGCACTGGCGGACGACTACTTCCATGTGGTGCTGGGTTACGGTGCTCTGCGGGTTATTCTGCATGGCAGCTGTCTGGTTTCAGCCACCATGCCGCGCTTTGTCATTCATGGCAGCCAGGGCTCGTTCGTGAAATTCGGTATGGATGTGCAGGAAGATCAGCTCAAACTGGGCAAGCGGCCACCGGCGGCGGATTGGGGCATTGATAGCGAACCCGGTCAGCTCAGCCGCATTGTCGATAGTCAGTTACAGCAGCAGAGCGTGGTGGGTGAGGCGGGGGATTATGGCGCCTACTATCGCGGTGTCTGCGCCGCCATCCAGGGCGAAGGGAGCAACCCGGTACCAGCAAGTGAAGCGCAGGCGGTGATGGCGCTGCTGGATCTGGCCCGTCAGAGCCACCTTGAGGGAAAACGGCTGCCCTGTCAGAAGCTGTCTGACTAAGGTGCGGGTCATCGGCCGCTATTGACCAACCTTGACCTTGTCAAACCGCTACAAGATGGCAGCAAAGTGGTGTTTTATTGTGCAATTAGCGCCATTTAACGGCATCTTGTATTGATACCAGTCGTTGCAGTGGAGCTTTTTATCCACGGCACGAAAAAATGTCATTGTGATATCCGTTTTCATCGGTAACTAATGGGGCTATATTGCGCCCGCCTGCTGCCTCCCGGCTTCTTGTTTCAATACCGGGCAACGGTGGGCGCTGTGATGGTTGCACAGACCATCTCTCCATATTTATTTGAGGGAATGCACATGAACAAAGTACTGGTAGCCGGTATCCTGGGTCTGATGTTGACTGCTTGCGGTCAGAAAGAAGAAAAAGCTGCCGCTCCTGCTGCTGCTCCGGCCGCCGAAGTTGCTGCCACTGTAGAAAAAGCCGCTAGCGAAGCCACCTCTACCGTAGAGAAGGCCACCTCCGAAGCGACTGCAACCGTAGAAAAAGCTGCTACCGAAGCCGCTACCAAGGTTGAAGCTGCAGTGAGCGATGCCAAGGCCAACTAAGCCTGCACCTCATTCGAAGACGGGTCCGAAGGCAACTTCGGACCCGTTTTTTTATCTGACGATCAGGGGGCCGGATTAATCAGCGAGGTGAGGATGTGATCCTCCCAGCGGCCATTGATCATCAGATACGCCCGCGCGAATCCCTCCCGCTCGAAGCCGAGCCGCTCCAGCAAGGCGCCACTGCGCTGATTGGCTGGCATATAGCAAGCCATGATGCGATGCAGATCGTGCTCCCGAAACAGGTAGTCGATGGCGGCTGACAGCACCTCTCCCATCACCCCCTGCCCCTGATGCTGCTGGTCGATGGCATAGCCCAGATGACACGCCTTGAAAACCCCCATCAGGATATTGCTGAAGTTGCAGGTGGCGATCACCCGCTCGCCAGCCGGATCGAGGGCCACCAGATTGACGCCGGTGCCGTTGAAAAACTGGCTGTAGCTGTCCTGCAGCCGGGCATGCCAGTAAGAGAGGGTGTAAAACTGCTCGTCCCGAAGCGGCTCCCAGGGGGCGAGATGGGCGCGGTTGCGCCGGTAGAAGTCGAGCATCATGGGGGCCCGATCCGGCGACAGTATGGTCAGGTGGGTGCGGGCCGTCTTGATATGTGGCAGCGCCATCAGGACTCCCTCTGTCTTAGCCACTCATCGCGCAGCAGGCTGTAGTGGACATGGTCCACAATCCGGTTGCCCAGCCGCTCTGCGCGCCGGGTCACCCCCTCCTGCAGCATCCCGAGCCGTTCACAAACAGCCCTGCTGGGCTCGTTATCGGTGGCGGCGCTGATCTCCACCTTCTCCATCCCCATCTCCTCGAAGGCGTGGTGGATCAGGGCCTGACAGGCCCGGGTGATGATACCGTTGCCCTGCCAGCGCTCCGCCAGCCAGTAACCGATGACCACCTTGCCAAGGTCGTGACCGATGCTGTTGTAACCTATGACCCCCACCACCTCCCCCTGATACTCGATGGCAGTGGTGAGCCCCTCGCCGCGGGCGAACTTCTCGATGGCACTGCGAATGAAGAGGGCGCTGTCGACGGGGCGCTGGATCAGTGGCGGCCAGGGTAGCCACTGGGAGAGGTACTCCCGGTTGTCATTGCAGAGGGCAAAAAGTTCGCTCGCCATATCGGGCTGCAAGAAGAGCAGCGCAAGCTCGTCGTCCAACTGCCATGAAAACATGGGATTCTCCTTTCAAATCAGTGATCAAATAGCGAATCAGCACCCAATGTAGCCAATCGCCACTGGCCGCGCCAGCCACTTTTACGGCCCCCCTCCGGCAGGCTTCGCAGAGGGTGACAGCGCACGTACTCTCCTCCCTCAAAAGAGGAGGGTGGGTGTCCGAAACCGGATAATGCTCTCCACATGGCGCCGAAGAATGCCCCCAAACGGCATTTTGGCAGATCCTGCTACCCCTTTGTGCTGCGCTGTCACTTTTGACAGGGGGCACTTTCCCCCACCGGCACTAGCTTCAAAACGCCCGACCTTCGGTCGGTTTATCAACCTCATCGATTTAAGGAAAGAAGAGATGAATAAAATTTATCTGGCCGTTGCGCTGGCCTGCTGGGGAAGCGCCGCACTGGCGGCACAAGAGGTAGAGATCAACGTAACGGCAAACGGCATCCGGGCCATGACCGGCCTCAGTGCCGCGAGTGGTACCTTGCTGCTGGAAGATGGCGAGTTTCGTCAGGTGCGGGTGGTCAAGCTGCCCAACGGCCAGCAGCGGATCCGCTACGAGCAGGTCTGGAACGGCATCCCGGTAATGGGTCAGGTCGTCGTGGCTGACAAGAGCCTGAACGGCCAGCTGCAACAGGCCAGCGGGCGCATGCTGCGCCAGATCGATCAGGATGTGGCAAGCCCGGCCGCCACCCTCTCGCCACAGGATGCAACCAGCAAGGCCAAGGCGGGCAGCAAGGGGAGCAACGAGCAGGTCAAACTCTACGTGATGCAGGATGAGCACGGGCTGGCCCGGCTGGTTTATCAGGTCTCCTTCATCGCCGAAGGTGACAAGCCAAGCCGCCCCTTTGTCATTCTTGATGCCCAGAGCGGTGAGGAGCTCAAACGCTGGGAGGGGATCAACCACAAGGATGCCAGCGGCCCGGGGGGCAACATCAAGACCGGCAAATACGTCTACGGCACCGACTTTGCTCCGCTCATCGTCGATGACAACTGCCGGATGACCAGCCCCAACGTCGATACCATCAACCTCAACCACGCCACCTCAGGCGGTGCCATCCACCAGTTCACCTGCCCGGAGAACCGGGTCAAGGAGATCAACGGCGCCTACTCGCCCCTCAACGATGCCCACTACTTCGGCAACGTGGTGTTCGACATGTACCGCAACTGGTACAACACGGCGCCCCTCACCTTCAAACTGAAGATGCGGGTTCACTACAGCAAGAATTACGAGAACGCCTTCTGGGATGGCAGCCAGATGACCTTCGGTGACGGCGCTACCACCTTCCACCCGCTGGTGAGCCTTGATGTGGCGGCTCACGAGGTGAGCCACGGCTTTACCGAACAGAACTCCGGGCTGATCTATTCAGGACAATCCGGCGGTATCAACGAGGCCTTCTCCGATATGGCGGGTGAAGCGGCCGAGTTCTACATGAAGGGGAGCAACGACTGGCTGGTTGGCGCCCAGATCTTCAAGGGCAACGGCTCCCTGCGCTACTTCGAGGATCCGACCCGGGATGGCAGGTCCATCGGCCATGCCGCGGATTATCAGTAGGGGATGGATGTACACCACAGCTCCGGGGTCTATAACCGCGCCTTCTACCTGCTCGCCACCAGCAGTGGCTGGAACACCCGCAAGGCATTTGAAGTGTTCTTGCTGGCCAACCGCCTCTACTGGGGCGCCAACACCAACTACCAGCAAGGGGCCTGCGGCGTCAGCCGGGCGACCGCCGATCTGGGTTACAGTCAGGCGGATGTGGCACGGGCCTTCCAGACCGTCGGGGTTGATGCCAGCTGCGGCACCACGCCGCCACCGAGCGACAACGTACTGCAAAACGGCGTACCGGTGAGCAACCTCGCCGCCAGCAAGGGTGGCAAACTCAACTACACCCTGAACGTACCGGCGGGCACCAGGTCGCTGCAGATCAGCAGCAGCGGCGGTACCGGTGATGCCGACCTCTACGTCCGCTTTGGCAGCGCCCCCACCAGCAGCAGTTACGACTGCCGCCCCTACAAGGGCGGTAACAACGAAAGCTGCTCGTTCACCAATCCCAAGGCAGGCACCTGGCATGTGCAGCTGTCAGGGTTTTCCGCGTTCAGTGGCGTGACCCTCAAGGCCAGCTACTGATCCACCCGGTGCGGGCCTTGTCCCGCATCGCTCTACTCATTGCGCCACCGTTTCGCCAGCGTGCGGGCGGTGGCCAACACAGTCTCCCGGGCCGGGTTGGGCCGCTTGCCACCGCGCCACGCCATCATCACGTCCCAATGTTCCTGCGGCAGATTGCGCACATCGAGCCTGACCAGCCGCCCTACCTCCAGATCCCGCTTGATGGCCAGCTCCGGCATCAGGGTGATAAACCCGTGTTCCAGCGCCAGATCCCGCGCCGCACTGGCAGGCTGCACCGCATGCAGGGGGCTGGCAGCCCGCCGCAGCCGCCGCAACTGCTGGATAAAGACGTCACACCCCGGCCCCCATACCTGAGGCGCCAGCCGCTGGTCGGCAATATCCTCCAGGGTGAGGCCGTGACAACCGGCCAGCGGATGCAATGGCGAGGCGATAGCGATAATGGGGGAGCAGCAGAGCAGCTCCATCTGCAGGCCCGCAACCGGCGGACGCTTGAGTACAAAGCCGATATCGGCCTCCCCGGTCAGCAACGACTGCATGATCTCGCCGGAGTGATCCGTGGTGCAGCGGATCTCAAACGGCTCGTCCACCAGCTCCATCAATAGCGAGCCAAACACCACCGAAGTGAGGGATGGCAGGCTGGAGAGACGGATACAAGGCAGCGCAGGCGCCCCCTGCAGTGCCAGCCGCCCTTCGCTCAGGATCGCCAGCGCAGAGCGGGCCGATGGCAGAAACTCCTCGCAGGCACGGGTCGGCGTCACCCCGCGTCGATGACGCTGAAACAGCGGCGCCCCGAGGCTCTCCTCCAGCTGGGCAATCCGCTGGCTCACCAGCGGCTGTGACCAGCCACGAATGGCCGCCGCCTGACTGAAGCTGCCCAGCTCGGCCACATCCAGCAGCAGTTGCAGATCGTCCAGATCCATAGACATAAATAATCCTGATATGAAATATAGGTAGTTGTCGTCTACCACTATATCTAAACCCTCTCCAGAATGAAGGTATCTGTGAATGAGAGGGCGTTATGGTCGATAGGGCGAGGTTTTGGGGACGCTGGTTTCTGGCGCTGGATACCACACTGGTGATCCTGGGTTTCTTTGTGGTGATGCCGATGATCAGCCTGCGCTTCGTCGATCAACTCGGCTGGGCGGCCGGTCTGGTGGGGCTGGCCCTCGGCCTGCGCCAGCTGACCCAACAGGGGCTGGGGATCTTTGGCGGCTCCCTCGCTGACCGTTTCGGCGCCCGCCCGCTCATCGTCACCGGCATGTTGTTACGGGCGGTGGGTTTCGCCACCCTGGCCTGGGCCGACAGTGGCGCCATGCTGATCTTCTCCTGCTTCCTCTCCGGACTGGGCGGTTGCCTGTTCGACCCGCCCCGGGCGGCACTGGTGATCAAATTTACCCGTCCCCATGAGCGGGGCCGCTTTATCTCCCTGCTGATGATGCTGGAGAGCGCGGGAGCCGTCACCGGTGCCCTGCTCGGCAGCTGGCTGCTGCGCTTTGACTTCACTTACGTCTGCCTGCTGGGCGCCGGGCTCTTCACCCTGGCGGCTCTCTGCAACTGGACCCTGCTGCCCGCCTACCGCCTCTCGGTCAAACCGACTCCGATGCGGGAAGGGTTGGGGCAGGTGCTGGCGGATCGCGCCTTCTGCCGACTGGTACTGATCCTGAGTGGCTACTACATGCTGTGGGTACAGGTGATGCTGATTTTCCCCATTCTGGTCAAGCAGCTCTCCGGCACCACCACGGCAGTGGGCTGGATGTACAGCCTGGAGACGGCGCTGTCACTAGCACTGCTCTACCCTATCGCCCGTTTCAGCGAGCGTCGCTATCGGCTGGAGAGCCGGCTGATGGCGGGTATCCTGCTGATGACGGTGGGGATCGGGCTGGTCGCCTTCGTCAGCACCCTCTCCGGCATCTTCGTACTGCTGGCCTGCTTCTATCTGGGGATCATCATCTGTGAACCGGCCCGGGAGACCCTGATGACCCGGCTTGCCAACCCCACAGCCCGCGGCAGCTACATGGGCTTCAGCCGCCTCGGACTGGCGCTGGGGGGCATGACCGGCTATGTGGGCGGCGGCTCCCTCTATGACTTCTCGCTGCAACAGGGACAACCGGCCCTCCCCTGGCTGGTGCTGGGCACCATAGGCGTCGCCACCATGTTGCTGCTCGCCCGCTGCTTCTCCCGCCGCCCGGAGCTGGCTATCAGAGCCGCAGCCTGACGACCGCCCCACCTGCGGCAGCCCAATCAACGGGGCTGCCGCTCACCCCATATTCTGCAATATCATCACAGCAAAAGGTTGCGAATTACAACTTTTACGCTATTTTAGTTGTCATGCACAACTAAAAAGGAAACCACGATATGGATCCCCGTCCCCTGCGCGCCCTGTCGCGCGATCTGGTTCGCGAACTCGGCATGCTCTCCCAGCAGTGCGGCAACCTGGCCCTCACCCCCATCGAGGCTCACCTGCTGATCGAGCTGGAAAACGCCCCGGCCACCAACCAGCAACTGGCAGAAAAGCTGCACATCGACAAATCCAACGCCAGCCGCCCGCTGGCCCGCCTCGCCGAGCGGGAGCTCATCAGCTGGCACCCGCACCCCTCCGACGGCCGCAGCAAGGAGGCCCGCCTCACCGTCAACGGTCAGGGAATGCTGCTGGAGTTGCACCGGGAGATGGACGGGGCGATGGAAGAGATGCTGGCGCAGTTGAGCCTGCCCGAGCGGGAGCAGCTGTGGCAAGGGCTGCGGCTCTATCGCAGCGCCCTCTCCCGCGCCCGTCGCCAGCGGGGTTACCAGATCCGCCCCATCACGGCGGCGGACAATGCCCAGATCGCCTTGGTGATCCGCGCCGTCTCGGCTGAATATGGCCTCACCGCCGACAAGGGGTATGGGGTCTCGGATCCCAATCTCGACACCCTCTCCCAGAGCTATCAGGGGGAGAAGAGTCGCTACTGGGTCATCGAAGGACCGGACAGTTCCATCCTCGGCGGTGGTGGTATCGCGCCATTGGCAGGAGAAGAGGGAGTCTGCGAGCTGCAGAAGATGTACTTTATGCCCGCCCTGCGCGGACTGGGCCTTGGCAAACGGCTGGTGTTGCAAGCGCTGGATGCCGCTCGTAGCTTGGGCTATCAACGCTGCTATCTGGAGACCACAGAGGTGCTGCGCGAAGCCACCAGCCTCTATGAATCACTGGGCTTTGAACACCTGCCCGGCCCCCTTGGCTGCACCGGCCACGGGGATTGCGAGATCTGCATGGTGCTGACACTGGGGTAGCCCCCTCATCCCCAACCCTTCTCCCGCAAGGGGAGAAGGGAGCAAAAACACTTCCGCGATCTTTCAGGCAGACCTCTGATGGTTCCCTCTCCCTCTGGGAGAGGGCTAGGGTGAGGGCTGCTTGCGACTGGTATATGCTGAACCATTACCCCCTGCATCCCTCCTTAAACAGGCAAAACGGCACAAAACAAGAGACCCCGCCGAAGCGGGGTCTCTTTGATTATCTGCCAACAGGCAAACAAACCGTTATCAGTGCTCGCGAGTCTGGCGGAACTCAACGTCCGGGTGACGCTCCTGAGCTAGGCGCAGGTTGACCATGGTCGGCGCGATATAGGTGAGGTTGTCACCGCCATCAAGGGCCAGGTTGACCTCGTTCTTGCGCTTGAACTCTTCAAACTTCTTGACGTCGGTCCCTTCCACCCAGCGGGCGGTAGAGACGTTGACTGCCTCGTAGATGGCCTCGACGTTGTACTCGCTCTTGAGGCGCGAAACCACCACGTCAAACTGCAGCACACCGACCGCACCAACGATGAGATCGTTGCTGATGAGCGGACGGAACACCTGCACCGCGCCCTCTTCGGAGAGCTGGACCAACCCCTTGAGCAGCTGCTTCTGCTTGAGCGGGTCACGCAGACGGATGCGGCGGAACAGTTCCGGTGCGAAGTTCGGGATACCGGTGAACTTGAGATCTTCACCCTGGGTGAAGGTGTCGCCGATCTGGATGGTACCGTGGTTGTGCAGACCGATGATGTCACCGGCGAAGGCGTCTTCCGCCTGCTCACGGTCACCGGCCATAAAGGTCACGGCGTCGGAGATGTTCACATCCTTGCCGATACGCACGTGGCGCATCTTCATGCCCTTGCTGTAAGTACCTGACACGATACGCATAAAAGCGATACGGTCACGGTGCTTAGGATCCATGTTTGCCTGGATCTTGAATACGAAACCGGAGAACTTCTCCTCGGTCGCCACCACTTCGCGACTCTCGGCCTTGCGCGGCATGGGAGACGGCGCCCAGTCGGTCAGGCCATCCAGCATGTGGTCAACACCGAAGTTACCGAGCGCGGTACCGAAGAAGACCGGGGTCATCTCGCCAGCGATAAAGGCATCGTGATCGAACTCGGGAGAGGCGCCCTGCACCAGCTCCAGCTCATCGCGCAGTTGCCGGGCCAGATCTTCGCCGACGGCGGCATCCAGATCCGGGTTGTTCAGCCCCTTGACCACCCGCTTCTCCTGGATGGTGTGGCCCTGACCGCTCTGGTAGAGATAGGTCTCATCCTTGTAGAGGTGATAGACACCCTTGAAGGATTTGCCACAGCCGATTGGCCAGGTGATCGGGGCGCACATGATCTTCAGCTCGCGCTCCACCTCGTCCATCACTTCCATCGGATCGCGCACTTCGCGGTCCAGCTTGTTCATGAAGGTGAGGATAGGGGTATCACGCAGACGGGTCACTTCCATCAGCTTGCGGGTCCGGTCTTCAACACCCTTGGCGGCATCGATGACCATCAGGCAGCAGTCGACCGCCGTCAGGGTACGGTAGGTATCTTCAGAGAAGTCCTCGTGACCCGGGGTGTCGAGCAGGTTGACCAGACAATCGGCATAGGGGAACTGCATCACCGAGGTGGTGATGGAGATCCCACGCTGCTTCTCCATCTCCATCCAGTCGGATTTGGCGTGCTGGCCCGAGCCACGGCCCTTGACGGTACCGGCGCGCTGAATGGCCTGTCCGAACAGCAGGACTTTCTCGGTGATGGTGGTTTTACCCGCATCCGGGTGCGAAATGATCGCAAAAGTGCGTCTCTTGGAGACTTCACTCAGAAATTCAGCTGACATAATTCAACGTTCTTCTATTGAGCGGTGGCATCAGCCACCGTGGGAATAAATCCGGAATGCCGCTCACGGCACATGTATACGCAACGAAAGCCACGCCAGCTGGCGTGTTGCCAACCTGGTGGAGAGAGGGAGGAGGGTTGCGTTACATGGGTCTTCTCGCCTGAGTCAAAGCAAAATTGCGCGACATTATACCCGCGCGAGTGAAAAATACCCAGCATGACAAGAGATGATAATTTGGCCGCTCAGCCGTTTCACCGGTTCCAACTGAACAGAAAATCAAACACTCCGAATCGGATGGCAGCATCCGGACCACGTGGACTTGGCCCCCTCCCCATGCCAGCAACAACCACTCTTGATAAATTTTCATACTTGGACTTTCCCTATCCAGCTACAAATATGTAAATCGTATCTACATAATGGAGAGGTCATTACATGAAACATTCCACCCTGCACAATCAACAGATCGTCATTATCGGTGGTACCTCGGGTCTTGGCCTGGCCACCGCCCAACAAGCGATCGAGCAAGGCGCCAAGGTCATTATCGGCGGTTCCAGCCGTGAGCAGCTTGCCACAGCACTGGCTGAATTGGGCCCAAGTGCCAGTGGCCATCAACTGGATATTCTCGACGTCGACTCCGTCAATCACTTTTTCAACCAGCTGGATTCGCTGGATCATCTCGTCATCACCGCCGCTGTCATGCGACCAGCCAGCTTTCTCACCGCTGCCATCGAGGATTTGAAAATCAACATGGACAGCCGCTTCTGGGGAAGTGTTCATGCGATCCGCGCCGCAGCCCCCAAACTGTCCGAACGCGGCTCCATCGTGCTCACGTCCGGGATGGTGACGCGCCGCCCGCAACTGGGTAAAGCACTCCCTGCTGTTGCAGCTGGCGCGGTTGAAACGCTGGCTCACAGTCTGGTTACCGAGCTGACCCCCCGTCGGATCAACGTCATCAACCCGGGCCCCATGCGCACTCCCATGCTGCTTAAAGCACTGGGTAATGACCCACAAAAAGTGGCCGCAGTGGCGCAAAGCCTGCCGTTGAAGCGCTTGGGAGAGGGAGAGGATTATGCGCAGGCCGCGCTATTCCTGATGAGCAATAACAACATGAATGGTGAGGTGCTTCACCTCAATGGCGGCAGCGCCTGGGCATAACGCCCTTTTGACGGTCTTCTGCGCTCGTGCTTGCCAATCTGTCATCGCAGACAAGAACGAGCGCAGGGGACGAGCGTCATCGCCGTATCAGTGTGCTCCCGAATAGCGATGACACCCTGGTGAATGACAATACCCAGCCCGTCAGTTATCTGTTTCTACCCGGTTGCGCCCCGCCTCCTTCGCACGATACAGCGCATTGTCGGCACGCTGGATCAAGGCCGCCAGATCCTGATCATCGTCTCGCAGAGAGGCACATCCGATACTGATGGTTACCGGGTACGACATGCCGGGCAGCGCCCGGTTGGCGACCGAGTGACGGATCCGCTCAGCCACCCGGCACGCCTCTTCAAGGCTGGTATCCGGCAGCAGGATCAAGAACTCCTCTCCGCCGGTACGCCCCAACTGATCCTGGTGCCGCAGCTGACGATCTGCCGCTCGAGAGACCCATTGCAGCACCCTGTCTCCTTGATGATGGCCCAGGGTATCGTTGATCCGCTTGAAGTGATCGATATCGAACACCAGCAGACAAAATGGCGAGCCCTGCCTGCGAGCATGCGCCAACATATCGCTGCCCTGCCGCAGCACGCGACGGCGGTTGTTGATGCCGGTCAGCTCATCGGTAAAGGCCAGACGACGCATCCGACGGTTGCGATCAAGCAGCCACCCCATCGTCAGCAGCGCCAGTCCCCCGCAAAGCACCATCACCACCAGCAGCCAGAACCGACGCTCCTTGACCTGCTCCAGCTCCTGCTGCTGCAGTCGCTGCTCGACTCGCAGTCGCTCGTTCTCCCCCTCCTGACGGGCCAGCTCGAACTCGCCGCGAACCCAGGCCGTGCTCTGTTCCCGTAACAGCTGATCGAGCCGCTGCTCCTGCACCAGATGCTCCCGCAATGCAGCCAGCGCCGCCGGATAATCGCCTTGCAACTCGAGCGCCCGACTGCGTACCCAGTAGAGCTCGAGCAAAAAGCGTACGTGCCCTTCCACCTTCAAAATCGGCTCAATCTTCTCAAGCGCACGCAAGGCTGGCGCCGGTTCCTGCTGTTCGACTCTCAACCTCGCCCGCACCAGCTCGAGATGCGCATGGAGGATGGGGTCAACATCGGGAGAGAGCACCTTCGCCGCTTGTGCCAGCAAGCGTCCGGCATCAGCGGGGCGATTCAGCCCGAGCAGAGCCTCGGCCTGCATCACCATGCGTTCGGCATGCTCAATCAGATATTGAGGCTGATTATAAAAGGCCGCACTGCGTTCAAGCTCGCCCAGCACATCCTGATAACGCCCGGTCTGCAGATAGACCATCGCCAGTTGATCACTTAACCTTGCCGAGCCAAACCCGTCGTGACTTCTGGCAAAATGCTCGCTCAACCGGTTGAGGGTGGCGAGCGCTTCGGCATAGAGGCCCATACGACGAAATGTGGCTGCAATCTCGAGCTGCGCCTGGTGATACCAGGTGGGCAACCCCAGCTGCTCATAGATATTGTGCGCCTTGGTGAGATCCATCAGCCCCTGGCCTGAGACCCCCTGAAAAGACAGCATGGCCCCCCGGCGGGCCAGCGCCAGCGCCTCCAGCTTTGGCACGGCGGCCTCTCTTGCCAGCCGCAGCCCCTCATCGTAATCGTGGCGAGCCTTCGCTACCTCGCCGAGCAGCTGATTGAACCAGCCGCGGCAAATCGTCAGCTCCGCCACGGCGGCGTCATCACCCTGCTCGCGCGCAATGGCCAGCATCCGCTCCGCATTGGCGATGGCGGTACGGGACTCCTGCATGTCATCGGCCGATTGAGCCCAGCAAGCCAGACGACTGATCCGCATCTGCTGCGACGGCGGATAGGCGTTGCCGTCCCGCTGCAAACGGGCAACGCGCTCCCGCAGCAACTCGATCGGCTGATAGACCCGCTCCATCCCTCCCAGTTCATTTTCCAACTGCTCGGGGGACAAGGGTTTGGCTGCCAGCCCGAACACCGCCAGCAACAGCAGCAAGGCAAGTCGGCTCATACACACTCCGGATCAATGGGAAAGATCATCGGGCAAGCCGATGCCGGAAAATCACCATCTTTCCCCTGTAACAATGGTTGTAAAGGCTATCACCCGGACAGAGAGCCCGAATGGCAGGCTAGTCACATTTTACTGCGATATCATCGCGTTGGAATGAAAGCGGGGACGCACAGCGAAAAAGAGGGGCGGGATAACAACTCAAGAGGGGTTGCCCCCTCCCGGTCACTAGTGGTGCTGCCAGCGCCGCAGCAGCCGGCCACGCAGGCCGCAATCGAGCAGCCAGCTGTTGTCAAAGACCCGCAACAGCGCCTGCTTGGCGTGGCGGGACATGGCGACAGCGTGAAAACGGGTCTGGCGCAGGCGATAGCGGTTCATCTGATCGAGCAGGAGATGAGGCAAGCTTTGGGCGATAAAGTCGGAGATGACCAGCACATCCGCCTTGGCAAAGGCGGGATCATCGAGCTTGGCCAGCGCCTTCTCCAGACAAGGCACCAGATCGGTACCGCCGTGAAAACTCATGGAGAGAAAGCGCTCCGCCTTGTCTAGACCGGTATCTGCGGTGATCTCGAGGGTCGCCACCTCGGTGGAGAAGAGCATCAGGTAGCAGCCGCGCTTCTCATCCATCGCCACCTTGAGCAGCGCCAGAAACAGCGCCTTGGCACACTCCTCGGGATAGCCACCCATGGAACCGGAGGTATCGACGCAGACGATAAAGGGGCCTCGCTGCTGCAACTGCTGCCCCCCCTGCTCCGGAGTGCGCAGCATGATGCGCTGGCGCGGCAAGGTGCCACGTGACTGGTAGCTGAGCAGGCGCCGCTCCAGATAGCGGCGATAGAACTCCAGCTCCAGCTCCGGCAGCCCCAGCATCACAGCTTCACTTGGCAGCAGCCGCATCAGATCGTTCGCCTGATGGATGCCCACCAGATCGTCCGGCACATCGTCGCTGGGGGCAGGCTCTAGCTCCAGCACCTGAACCGGCGGCACAGGTTGCTCCTGCGCCCGCCGATCCCGCTCGCTGCGCCCGAGCAGGCCGGCAATCTCCGCCAGCAAGGGCTCGCGCTGCAACATGCGGGCATACTGCTTGACCAGCACCAGACTGCGCTTGTGCCAGTGCCCCTGTGCCAGATCCCACAAACCACCGGCGGAGATCTGGTTGGGATCGAGGGCATCGGCCAGGGTGCGGCTCGCCAGCAGCTGATCTTCAATCTCCTGACGCTGCTTCTCCCGCTCCGCTTCGGCGATCTGCTGCTGCAGTTGCAACAGGCTCCCCACCAGACTGGCGCGCCACTTGTCGATAAAGAGCTGGCGCAGCCCCTCGGTGGGGTGGGCCGTCAGCTGACGCACCAAGGATCTGGCCTCACCGGCGAAGGGGCTGTACTGCTCCAGCGACTCCAGCAAGCCGGGCAGGCGACCAATCAGCGCGGTCATCGGCAGTTGCCGGTGTGCCTGATAGAGCAGGTACTCCTGCTCCAGCGCCACCGGCACCGGCTTGTGACGGATCTCCTCGCCAAGCTGCTCGCCCCAGCTCTGCAGGCGCTTTTTCAGCAGCTTGCCCTGTAGCGGGGAGCGTTTGATAAATTCGGAAATCTTGGGCGAGGCCGCCAGCAACGCCACCACCTCTCCCGCCAGCTCACCCTCTCCCATGAGAAGGCCCAGATCCAGCATGCCGATCTCAAGCATGAGCGCTCCTTACTCGTCCAGCCTTGGCAACCGCTCGCGCCACTGGGTCAGCTCGTTGCGCAGCAGTTCGAGATCCCGGTTCAGCACAAAGAAGCTGTCTTCCACCTGCTGCAGCCAGCGCTGGGCGATAAAGAGGTGTTGCTGGTGACGTTCGAACAGGCTGCGCTGCTGCTTGAGCATCTGCATCACCTTGCCGACCTGAACCAGCTGCTCGTCGAGCGACTGCAACCAGGGCGCCAGCACCACCTCGGGGATGGCGTTGCGCTCCATCAGCACCAGCGGGATCTGCTGACGCTGGATATCAAGCACCTGCAGCCGTAGCTCATCGTCCAGCACCAGCTCGTAATGCCCCTCTTTCGGGTTGCCAAACTCATAACCCACCAGTGCCTCACCGGTGGGATGCCAATGGGAGAGCAAGGTTCGATCGAACACCAGGGTGCGGGTGAGACGCTCGGGATCGCTGCCATCCAGCGGAGCCGGGGTGAGCAGATGGAAGTGCACCTGTTTGCCAAAGGGCCTGGCATTGGCGAGCGGGATCTCGATGCCCCGAGCCCGCCGACCAAACCACTGCTTGCGTTGGCGGGCCTTTGTGCACAGGCGCTGGGCCACGCTCTGTTTGAGCTGTTTGAACTGATCCCGCAACGCCAGCAGCTGACGGGTCATCGCCAGTTGCTGATAGCCGTAGAGACGGGAGAATTCGGTCATCATCTCCAGCAGGGCGGTGCGGGACTCCTCGTCATGCCAGAGACAATCCTTGAACAGCAGCAGATCTACCGGTGCGACCTCATCGCGGCCATTGAAGAAGGCGCTCGCCTTGATAAGCCGTACCGCCTTCTTCCAGCGGCGATCCGACACATAGCAGCGATGGGCCAGCTGGCTATCGAGCTGCTGGCGCAGCTGATAGATGAGCTCGAAACAGGCATCTGGCAGGCGCACCTGTTCAATCTGGTTCTGCCACTGCTCGTACTCATCCCCCCGGATCTGCAGGGATTCCGGCAGATTCTGGTAGGCGTGGCCATCGCTGGCCAGCATGGATTGAAAGTTGGCTTTCTCCTGCACCCGGTCCATCCAGATCCGAACCAGCATCCGGTCGTAGAGCGCTTCCAGCCCGCTGTCCGGCGCTGGCAGCTCGTTGGACGCGGTCACCAGCAAGCGCATCGGTATGGGGTGCTGGCTGTCGCCGTTGCGAAACTGCCGCTCGTTGATGGCGGTGAGCAGGGTGTTGAGGATGGCGGGGCCCGCCTTCCAGATCTCGTCGAGGAACACCACCTCGGCCTCCGGCAGATAGCCGGTGGTGAGGCGCAGGTATTTGCCATCCTCTTTCAGCGCCTGAATAGAGAGGGGGCCGAACACCTCCTCCGGCGTACTGAAACGGGTCATCAGGTATTCAAAGTGGCGGGCGTCGTGAAAGGCCAGCTTGAGGCGGCGGGCAATCAGGCTCTTGGCGATACCGGGTGGCCCCAGCAAGAAGACACTCTCGCCGCTGAGGGCAGCCAGCAGACCGAGGCGCAGGGCATCCTGCCGTTCGTAGAGTCCCTCACCGAGGGCGGCCAGCAGCCGGGGCAAGCGCTCCTGGATGGGAATAAGACGCGCAGGGTTCTGGGCTTGAGCTAAAGACGACATAGAGAGTGTTCCGAAGCTGGGATGATGTTAGCCCCAAGGCGCGATATCCATTTGCTCGACCTTGGGTTTTGTCTTGTTATGATGTTTATTCTGGTATCTCTTGCCGCACAATACCCGCCTCTGGCAGGAAAAAACGCAAAGGCAGTGCGATACCGTATCGGCAGCGTGCTGCGCCCATGCATAGCCAGTGTCGTGATGAGTACCATGCCCGCATGCGCCAGATGATGCGTTGCAAAGGGTGCAGCAAAAGCGGTTCGAGTGTACCCTGCGCAACACAATTTTCCCCAATGCAGATCAAGAGTGAGTCGCCTCAAATGCAAGATCCCGTTCGTCAGAGCATGTTGGCCCGCATGGGCATTCAAAGCTGGCAACTGCGTCGTCCGGCATTGCTGGGCGCAGCACCAGCTCCCGAGCTTGAGCAAAACGCCACACAGCCGGGCCAGACGGCACCGGCCACCCGCGCTCCGCTGCCCAGCGGCAAACTCTGGTTGCTGGCGCCTCAGCTGCCTGCCACCACGCTGCTGGCGGATATCTGCCAGTTGCTCGGCATGACCCCCGACGAGGTCTCACTGCTCAGCGAGCTGCCGCCTGCCAATCTGCAAACGGCGGGCGCCTCCCCCCTGCTCTGGCTGACAGAGGCCAACCCCGCGCGGCCTGATGCGCTGATCTGCCCGCTCGCCCCCAGCGCCGCGCAAAAGCGCGCCCTGTGGCAACAGCTGCGCCAGCACCTTGCGGCCAGCGCGGCGTGATCCTGCATCATGCCGCCAAGACCCACAGTGATGCCGCTCTTTTTACCTGATTTTACAAATGCCGCCTCTGCAACCTCTGCTAACCCCAGTGCCCAACATCTTGCCATCCGGAGCCCCCATGCCTGAGTTTCGTCCCCTGCTCGAGAGCGATTTCGACCTTGTCTACCCCATCGAGCAAGCCGCTCACAAGGAGCCGTGGAGTGAGGCCAACCTGCTCTCCTGCTTCGGTCCTCGCTATCTCAACGGTTTGATGCTGGTCGATGGTCGCCCGGCGGGCTTCTATATCTCGGATCTGGTGGCCGGTGACAGCTCGCTGATGAACATCTGCGTGCATCCGGCGTTTCAGGGCCAGGGGTTGGGACGGGCGCTGTTGCAGGCCTATCTGGCGCGCAGCAAGCAAGCCGGGGCAGAGGCCTGGTTTCTCGAGGTGCGGGCCGGTAACCAGACCGCCATCAACCTCTACGAGAGCGCCGGTTTTGCCGAATATTGCCGCCGCGCCGACTACTACGGCACCGGCAACGACAGGGAAGATGCGGTGCTGATGTCGCGACTGTTCGATTTCGGCTGATCCAGCCTGTTCGTCGCGCCCAAGCCTTTTGTCCCCCTCAATCGAGGGGGGCATTGTCCAGCGCCGGATCCTGCAAGGCCAGCGTAGTGTGCACCACCGCCTCGAATCCGGCCCCGGAGAGCGGCATATAGAAGCCACGCTGCCAGGTTTTCCCCGGCATCCAGATCTGGTCGATATCCACCACTATCTTGATGGGTCTGAGGGGCTGGCCCGGCTGCTGGATATAGATGCCGGGCGGCGTGGCAACCTTGGGAAAGCGGCGCAGGATCTGCTCGCTGCCATCCCCCTTGCCCGGGTTGAGCCGCACTTTCACCAACCGGGCCAGCGGACCAGCCATCTCCTTGCTCTGCCAGAATTTCTTCTCCAGATCGCCGCAGCGGCGGCACTTGGGGGTCTCCAGCACATAGAGCAGCGGATAGCCCAACGCCAGCGCTTGTTGCTGCGCCTGCTGATACCCCTCGGCCCCCTGATACCAGGGATTGGCGGGCCCCTGTGATGACGTTCCGGCAAAGAACCAAAACGCAGCGCCCCCCACCACCATCAGCCCGACCGCGGCCAACGCCCCTTTCACCCACAGATTCATATCGTTAACCCTCTCTCTGCCTCCTAGCAGTATCGGCCAGTCTGCACAAAGGGAGAGCTATTTGCGCTCTTTGTGATCCAAGACAAACAGCGAACACTTGTAAGCCGTAATGTTGGAGTTTAAACTCTAGCCCGATTTTTAGTGCCCTCGCGGGCGTACAACTGTAATTAAAGGATGTTTAACTGATGCCGAAGCTTCATCTGGTTCGACTGATGCGTGAACGTATTGCCCAGCTTGGCAACAAGGCTGCCCTGCGGGTTCAGCAGGATGGCCAGTGGCGCGCCATCGGCTGGCGTACTCTGGGCCAGGCCATGGACTACTGCGCACAGGCGCTGATCCGTGCCGGCCACCAGCCAACCGAAATGGTCGGCATCTATGCCCGCAACATGCCGGAGTGGACCCAGGCCGATCTCGGCATCCTCGCCGCGCGCGGCGTCAGCGTCCCCATCTACCCCACCAGCACCCTGGATCAGCTGCGCTATATCGTGCGCGATGCCAACATCGGCCTGCTGTTTGTCGGCGAGCAGCCCCAGTTCGATCAGGCACTGCAACTGATTGAAAGCGGCGAGATCCGCCAGATCGTCGCCCTCGACGGCAGCGTCAACCTGCGCGGCTGTGCGCAAGCGAGCCACTTTCAGGAGTTTCTGGTCTCCGGCAACCATCAGCCCAGCGAGCAGGAGCTGCGGGCACGGGAGAGCCAGTACCGGATGGATGATCTGCTGACCCTGATCTACACCTCCGGCACCACAGGCGAGCCCAAGGGGGTCATGCTCGACTTCAGCAACATCGCCGCCTGTTTCGAGATGCACAACAGCCGCCTCGACCTCAATCAGCAGGATGTGTCGCTCTGCATGCTGCCGCTCAGCCACGTGTTCGAGCGGGCCTGGAGCTACTACGTGCTCTACTGTGGTGCCGAGAACGTCTATATCCGCGATCCGCAGAAGGTGATGGATGTGATTGGCGAGGTGCAGCCGACCGTGATGTGTGCCGTGCCGCGCCTCTACGAGAAGGCCTACGCCATGATCCAGGCCAAAGTCGCTCAGGCTCCGGCTCTGCGGCGCGCCCTGTTTGGCTGGGCGACCAAGGTCGGCAAGCAGATGGTTGCCACCCGTCAGGCGGGCAAGTCCGCTTCCCCGCTGCTCTACGGCCAGCTCTGGCTCGCCGAGCGACTGGTGTTTCGCAAGCTGCGCGCCCGTTTTGGCGGCCGCACCCGCTTCCTGCCGGTGGCAGGCGCCCGTCTTGCCGACGATGTGAACCTCTTCTTCCAGGCGATGGGGCTCAACCTCAAGTACGGCTACGGCATGACCGAAACCACCGCCACCGTCTGCTGCTACGAAGAGAGCCAGTTCAAGCTCGGCTCCATTGGCACGGCACTGAACGGCATCGAGGTGAAGCTGGGTGAGAACAACGAACTGCTGGTGCGCTCCCCCACAGTGATGCGCGGCTACTACAACAAACCGGAAGCCACCGCCGAGGTGATGACCGAAGATGGCTTCCTGCGTACCGGCGATGCCGGTGAGCTCGATAGCCAGGGCAATATCTACTTCACCGAGCGCCTCAAGGAGCTGATGAAGACCTCCAACGGCAAATACGTGGCTCCGCAACTGGTGGAAGGGACCATCGGCAAGGATCGCTTTATCGAGCAGATCGCCATCGTCGCCGATGCCCGCCACTTCGTCTCTGCGCTGATCGTGCCCTGCTTCGAGTCGCTGGAGGAGTACGCCCGCTCCATCAACCTGCAGTACCAGTGCAAGACCGAGCTGCTGCGCCACTCCCGGGTAATGGAGTTCTTCGAAGCCCGCATCGCCGACTTGCAAAAAGAGCTGGCCAAGTTCGAGCAGGTGAAGAAGTTCACCCTGCTGCCGAGCGCCTTCTCCATGGAGTTGGGTGAACTGACCCCCACCATGAAGCTGCGCCGCAAGATCATCGAAGCCAAGTATCAGAGCGAAATCGAGGCCATGTATAACCATGTCTGAGTACAACCACGTCTGATATCGCTCAGGTTCAGAGAAATAAAAAAGCCGCTCACTCGAGCGGCTTTTTGTTGGCACTTTGGTTGGTACGAACCCGTCTTCAGGCCGTGGTGGTACTGGTTCCGAAGTAGTCGGCCAGGAAGTCATCGAACGACAGGCTGTCGCTGCGCTCGCGTTCGCGCTGCTTGGCCAGCGAATCCTTCGCCTCACCGGCAAAGTAGGCCTCATCCCAGTACTGCAGCTCCCCTGCCAGCAGCTCCTCGCGATAACGGGTCGCCAGCTTGTCACCGTAGCAGCCGTTGTCCTTGCCGCTCTCCAGCAGCTCCTTGAGCATGCGGGCGGAGTAGGTGAGCTCGGGGTTGAGCAGCTTCTCGCGGTGCATCGCCAGCGTCTCGCGATAGCGGTTGCGGCCGCAGCAGCGATCCAGCAAGTCGGCCACCTGAGCCAGCTCGTCGAACAGTTTGAGGCCGTACTCTTTCAGGCCAATGGCATTGCCCTGCTCATCTTCCAGCGTCAGGCCGGGACGACGCCCTTCCAGCACTACCTTGTTCTGGTTGCGGCGGTTGCGGGCAATCTCCTCGTCACTCAGCACCGGAGAGGGGCGCAGCAGGCACCAGACCAGGAACAGGTCGAAGAAGCGGATCTGGTCGGCGTCGATGCCGAGCGGGGTGAAGGGGTTGACGTCCACGGTACGCAGCTCGATGTATTCGATGCCGCGCTGATCCAGCGCATCCGAGGGCTTCTCGCCGCTGCGCGGGGTGCGCTTGGGGCGGATCGGGGCGTATAGCTCGTTCTCCAGCTGCAACACGTTGTCGTTAAGCTGACGATACTCCCCATCCACCTTGACCCCGATCTTGGCAAAGTCGGGATTGTGGGTGTTGATGGCGCGGCGCAGGCTGCTGACATAGGCAGGCAGATTGTCGTGGCTGATCTTGAGCCCCACCTGGGCGCTGTTGGTATAGCCAAGATCGGAGAGACGCAGCGCGGTGGCGTAAGGCAGATAGAGGGTGCCCTTGCCGGTCTTCTCGAACGGCAGGTTGCTCTTGCGCCCTTTGAGGAAGGATTCGCAGATGGCCGGGGAGGCGCCAAACAGATAGGGCACCAGCCAGCCGAAGCGGTAGACGTTGCGAATAAGCCCCATGTACTTGTCGGAGATAAAGCGCTGGCTGCAGCACCCTTCGCACACCAGATCCTGCCACTCGCTCCAGAAGCTGTCGGGCATGGAGAAGTTGAAGTGCACCCCGGCGATCACCTGCATCAGGCTGCCGTAGCGGTTCTTCAAGCCCTGACGGTAGAGGGTCTTCATCTTGCCGATGTTGGAGCTGCCGTACTGAGCCAGTCGGATGCTCTCTTCCCCGCCGACGAAGCAGGGCATGGAGAGCGGCCAAATCCGCTCGTCACCCAGATGCTGAATCACATGGTGATGGATGTCGCCGAGCTGCTCCATCAGGCTGTCGATGGAGTCGGTGGCCGGGGTGATGAACTCCAGCAGGCTCTCCGAGTAGTCGGTGGTGATATTGGGATGGGTCAGGGCCGAGCCCAGCGCCCGGGGATGGTCACTCTGGGCGAGTCGGCCATCCGGCGTGATGCGCAGGCATTCACGTTCGATCCCGCGCCGGATCCCCTTGAGCGCGGTGAGGCGCTCCGGTGATCCCAACGCATTCAGCAACTCGGTGAGCGACAAGCTTGTTGTAGTCATATTCACGGCTCATGTGAGGCCGCCCCATCCGGGGCGGCTCTTGATTTTTATAAAGCGTCAGTTACGGCAACTGCAGCGGATAGATGGGAAGATGAAGCTCCTTCAGGGGTTTTTCAAGCTTTTGCTTGTCTCCCACCACCACGATCACCATGTCGGCCGGATTGAGCCAACGGGCCGCACTCGCCTTCAGCGCCTCGGGCGACACCGTTTTGATCAGGTTGTTCTGGGCCTGCACATAGTCCGGCTTCAGGTCATACATCACCATCTGCAGCAGGAAGCCCGCCTTCTGGCCCAAGGTCTCGTAAGAGAGGGCATCCTGCTGGGAGACGGCGCTGCGCATATAGGCCAGCTCGACCGGGGTCGGGCCGCTCTTGCGGTAGTTGTCCATCTCCTTGAGGAACTGGCGGATGGCATCCACAGTCGCATCGGCCCGCACATTGGCGCCGGTAGCGAAGGTGCCCACCTCGCGGTTGGCGGAGAAACCCGAGCTGGCGCCGTAGGTGTAGCCCTTGTCTTCCCGCAGGTTGAGGTTGATACGGCTGTTGAAGTTGCCACCCAGGTTGAAGTTCATCAGCCCGGCGGTGAAGTAATCCCCCGTGGTATCGAACGGCATGGCGCGACGGCCGATGCGGATCACCGACTGGGGCGCTCCCGGCTTGTCGACCAGATAGATGCCCGGCTTGGCCTGCTCACCCTTGAGCTTGAGATCTCCCAGAGTCGGCGTGGCCCCCTTCCACTCGGTCAGGAAGCCAAGTTGCTCCTCGATCTGCTTCTGGCCCACATCACCGACCACCACCACTTTGGCGTTGGTGGGGTTGTAGTAGGCCTGATAGAAGTGCTTCACGTCCGCCAGGGTCAGCTTGGCCACATCGGCCGCTACCCCGTCGGTAGGTTGACCGAGGCGGTTCTGCTTGCCGTAGACCAGCTCGCGGAACGCCTGCCCGGCCAGCCACTCGGGCTGTTGCTGGGCCTGTTGCATCCCTTGCAGCAGCTGCGCCTTGACCCGCTCGAAGTCCGCCTCCCGCATGCCCGGGCGCTCCAGTACCTCGCGCACCAGCGCCAGGGTCTGGGGCAACTTGTCCGCCAGCGAGCTGACGGTGATGAGGTTGTTGTACTGGGCGCTGGAGACATCAATGCTTGAGCCCAGCTTTTGCAGCTCATCGCTCAGCTGAGCCTCGGTCAGGCGCACCGTACCCTGCCCCATCATGGCGGCGGTCAGATTGGCCAGTCCAAGCTGCCCCTTATCTTCGGCACGAATGCCGCCCGGCAGGGCGATCATGATGGAGACCGCGGGGATCTCGTCACTCTTGGTGCCGATGATCTCGATGTTCTTGTCGAGCTTGCCGTGCCAGATGGCGGGCACCTTGACGCTCACCGCCTCGCTCGCCTTGGGCTGCACGCTGCGATCGAAATTGTCTTTTACCGGTCGTTCGGCCAGCGCTTCGTCATGCTTGCTGTAATCCGGCAGCTCGCGCTTGGCGGGGGTAAAGTTCGGGGTGGCAACCTGCCACTCGGTCTTGCCCTTGGGCACCACGCTCAGCACCACCGCCGGCTTGCCCGCGATGAACTTGTCGTAGGCGGCCTTCACCTGCTCCGGTGTCACCTTGCCGATGGCATCGAGAGTCTTGAACACATAGTTGGGATCCTGGGCAAACACCTGACCCATGGCGAGCTGGCTCACCTTGCCGGAGACGCTATCCAGCCCCCAGATGGCAGAGGCGCGGTACTTGGCGATCGCCTTCTCCAGATCTTCCGGCTTGAGGCCGCGCTGGGCGAACTCGCCGATCACCTTGTCCACCTCCCCCTTGAGGGTCTTGAGGCTGCCATCCTGTGACGGATTGGGGTAGGCGTAGACGGTCAGGGTACAGGCCAGCTCTTCGCAATAGTGGGACGCCCCCACATCGATCGCCTTGCCGGTTTTCACCAGCGACTGGTAGAGCATGGAGCTGGCGGAACCGCCGAGTACGTCGGCAAACATGTCGAGTGCCGGCTCCTGCGGATCGCCAAGAGAGACGGTGGGGTAGCTGATATAGAGCAGCGGCAGGTGTACCTTGTCCTGCAGCGTCACGTAGCGGGTCTCGGGCAGGGTCACCGGCTTTGGCGTCGGCTCGGCCACGTCCGGGCCGCGCGGGATGGAGCCGAAGTACTTCTCGATCCACTCGAGAGCCTGCTTGCTGTCAAAGTCGCCGCCCAGAGTCAGGGTGGCGTTGTTGGGACCATACCAACGCAGGAAGAACTGCTTGAGGTCGTTCACATCGACCCGGTCGAGATCTTCCACGTAACCGATAGGCTGCCAGGAGTAAGGGTGAGTACGCGGATAGAGCGCCTCCCCAACCTTCTCGCTCACCAGCCCGTACGGCTGGTTATCGACCCGCTGGGCCCGCTCGTTCTTGACGGTGGCGCGCTGGATCTCGAACTTCTTCTGGCTCACCGCATCGAGCAGGAAGCCCATCCGATCCGCCTCCAGCCAGAGCACTTTTTCCAGCTGGTTGGCAGGCACTGTCTCGTAGTAGTTGGTGCGGTCCTTGTTGGTGGTGCCATTCATGTCGCCACCGGCTTCGTTGATGATCCGCATATGCTCCTGATCACCGACGTGTTTCGAGCCCTGGAACATCATGTGCTCGAAGAAGTGGGCGAAACCGGACTTGCCGACCGTCTCGCGGGATGAGCCGACGTGATAGGTCACATCGAGGTGCACCAGCGGATCGGAGCGGTCGGGGGCCAGGATCACGGTCAGGCCGTTGTCCAGCTTGTACATCTGGTAGGGGATGGCGAGCTTGCCCTCCTCCTTGCCCTGTTCGGCGATTAGGGTCGGTGCCGCCAGCACCGGCAGGGTGAAGCCCAGCAGAATCGTTAAAGGTATGACTTTGTTCACGGTAACCTCGTGAGTGACAAAAACAGGCTAGAAAATGTGACTGGCCAGCAGAAAAACCAGGGCATAACGGAACAATTTGCCGAGCCCGATCAAAATGAGAGAGCGCCAGAAGGAGAGGCGCAGCCAACCGGCCAACAGACAGAGACCATCACCGACCACCGGCGTCCAGGCAAGCAGCAGACACCAGTGACCATGTTGTTTGAGCCAGCCTAAGGCTTTTTGTTCCCCACGGCCTTGAAAATCTTCCGGTTTCTTCTTGAAGGTGGCGAGCCAGCCGAGCCACCAGGTGGTCATGGATCCGAGGGTATTGCCCAGCGTTGCCCACAGTAGCAGGCTCGCCATGCTCCACTCCCCCTTGGCCGCCATGGCCCCCAGCAGCACTTCGGAGCTACCGGGCAGCAGGGTGGCAGAGGTAAAGGCGCTTAAAAAGAGCCACCCCAGCCCCATCTCCATTAACTCATTCATGATGCGCGTCCCCACGACCCAGGCAAGGACACGAGGCGCTCAATAACAGCCACACCATGTGCCATCTCCATCATCTCGCTCATCCGGGCAGGCCATCGGCCGCAGGCATCCGCAGCAGCAGCTTGCCGCGCACATGGCCCCCTTCGATAGCCTGATGGGCCAGCGCCCCCTCGGCTAGGGGGAATTCACCGGCGAGGGTGACCTTCACCTCCCCCTGCCGCAGCAGCATCAACATCTGACCCAGCTGCTTCTGGTCGGGGTGAACCAGCATGCCGACCACCTCGATACCCGCCGCAGCCCCAGCATCCTTGATCTGCTGGGCGGTAATGGTAGGCACAGTCACCAGGCGGCCACCCGGCTTGACGCAGGCGAGCGCCGCCTTGCCGCTCTCGCCGCCTACCAGATCCAGCACCAGATCGACCTGACCGGCCTCTGCCACCACCCGTGCCGGCCAGTTCGCATCATGGTAATCCACCATCCAGCGCGCCCCCAGAGCGTGCAGGAAGCCATGGTTGTCCGGGCTGGCGGTAGCCACCACCTCGGCGCCATAGGCGCTGGCAAACTGCACCGCCAGATGGCCGACGCCACCGGCCCCGGCGAGGATCAAGACCCGCTGACCGCTCTGGAGGCCGCCGTGCTCAAGCAGCCCCTGCCAGGCGGTGAGACCGGCCAGCGGCAGCGCCGCCCCCTGCTGCAGGCTCACCCCGTCGAGCTTGACCAGCTCGCTCTCGCTTGCCACCACAGACTCCCCGTAGCCACCTGCGGTAAGAGGAAAACCAACCATACCGCACACCCGATCCCCCTCGACCAGCGAGGTCACGCCGGGGCCCACCTTCTCCACCACGCCGGAGATATCATAACCCGGCGTCCAGGGCAGCTTGTCCTTGTTCTGGGCCGCCGCCCAGCCAAGACCGGCGCGGGTTTTGGCATCGATGGGGTTCACCCCCGCAAAGCAGATGCGCACCCGTACTTCGCCATCGGCAGGCACCTTATCGAGGGAAGGGTTGAGCTTGAGTACCGAGGGGTCACCGAATGCGGTAATCTGTAGTTGCGTCATTGCACAATCCATCCTGTTGATTGATCAAGGGTCAACAGAATAACAGCGAGGACACCATGGCTCGAATGTTTCTTATTCCTCTGTTGCTGGCACTGGGGTGGTGGGCGTTTCTGCTCTACTTCCGCATCCCGCTCAAACAGGGGGCCAAGGGGTTTTACTGGATCATCGGCATCGGTGGCGGACTGGCCGCCTTCCTCAGCCTGATGATGGTGCTGACTCACTGAGTGCCAAGCCACTCGATAACGAAAAAGGCCACCGAGTTTCGGTGGCCTTCTCACTATCCGGGTTGCTGCTCCAGCGCCGGATTGAGGTAGTAGTGGCGATTGCTCCCCTGCCCCAGCACCCCTTGCGACAGCAGATGGTGGAACACCCGATCCACCTCCTCCAGCGAGAGTGACAGCGCCTGTGCCACCGAGCGCTTGCTGCACTTGAGCTCACCGCTCACCAGCGCACCGCGCACCTGGGCCAGCACTTCGGGGGCGGGCTCGGGGGGCATGATGGGCTCGGGCTGCGCCGCCATCGCCAACGCTGCCTGCGCCTCTCTGCGAGCTTGCTCCTGCTGCCAGCGCCACATCCGGCGAAAGCGGTTCTCCTCGCCGATCAGACTGACGAAGAAGGCACCGAACACGTCGAGCAGCACCGAGAGGAAGCAGACCAGCAGGAACTGCACCTGACTGATGCTCATCCCCACCCCGTCCGCCAGACTGCTCATCAGCCCCAACATGGAGGATTGTTCGTTGACCGGCTTGGCATCGCGCTGCTGACGCAGCTCATCCTGCTGCAAGCGCAGCTTGGTATTGGCGTGCTGCAACGAGGAGACGCCGCTAGAGATACGCTCCAGCTCGATGTATTTGCGGGCCGCCTCCTCGTTGAGCTGGATCTGCCGCTCGATGCTGGCGATCTGCTCGTCGAAACGGGCCAGCTCCCGCTCGTGGCGCGCCTGCTGGCTCAGTACCGTGTTGGTGGCGCTGTTGATGCCACCAATACTGCCGCCGATGGAGATGGCCGCCAACACGCTGTAGAACAACAGCGACCAAAAAGCGCCACTCAAATCCCGCCGCGCCTTGCGCTCGCCGTACTCGTACCAGACGTAAAACTTGCCCAGCTCGAAGATGATGGCCAAGCCGCCGAACAGCCACTTCATCAGCGGGTTGTCATCGATGGAGAGGAACAGCAGCAGGGAGAAGATAATGGAGGCCAGAATAGCCAACCCGGTGAAACTGTATACCGTCGTCAGAGCAAACCACCCCTTGGGGTAGCGCAATGTAGAGGAGTCCTGTGTGGTCATGATGAAGGGGTGTGCTGTGCAGGAAAAGTTGGCTGCCGATTATAGTCGCCAGACTCGCCCAGAGAAGGGCAAATGACTGAATTCCTTCAGATTGGCAACCAGCTGCCCAGAGTGCGACCAAAACGGACAAATCGGCAGCAGAAAAGCGATACAATCCCTCCCTGACTTGATCATGTGGTGAGATGGGGAACAGTTCCGCCCGGGTTCAGCTCCGGTCTGTACACTCATCCACCGTTGCAATTATCCGAGGCCATCATGAACAGTAAGACCACCTTGCTACTCTCCCTTCTTCTGGTTACCGGCAGCGCCGCAGCGACACAGCAATATCAAGAGAGCAGTGGCTCCGAATTCTCCGTCGATGAGCTTAAATTCAACCTGGACTGGGATGACAAGCAGTTCGGCTGGACCCAGAACGACTGTCTCGACTTGGGGGTCGGCGAAACCGCCCCGGCCGACTGCAGGGCGGTCAAATTCAATCTGGAAGATGAAGAGAACCGCAACCAGCCACCGCAAACCAACCAGCTCCCTGCCAACTCGCAGAGTGGCCAATAACGACAGGAGTACCCTTGCGATGACCCAAGCCAAACACAACCCCGTTATCCAGCGTGGCGCCCTGCTGCTCTCCCTGCTGATGGCGCATTGCATCGCGGTTGCGGCGCCGCCAAGCAAAAATAGCGATGGCATCAAGATCTCCGGTGATGACATCAAGATCAATCTCGACTGGGATGACAAAGAGTACGACTGGTGGCAGGACAACTGTCTGGATCTTGGCATTGGCGACAGCCGGATCAAACTCAACTGCGACAAGATGGATGGCAAGTACCGGGATCACTACAACCGCAGCATCCACAGCGGCAATAACCCCGGGCAAGGTCACGACAAACAGAAAGATAAAAACAAGGGCAACGACAAGAAGAACTGAACGCCCTCTCCTGATGCAGCAGGGGCCTGGTGCCCCTGTGCTGATTGTTTTACCAATAATTCTCCGCACTGATATTGCCCGGCGCCCGCCGCAGATTCTTGGCCAACCCCAGCGCCAGCAAGGTCTGCTGGGTCTCTTTCACCATCTCCGGATTACCGCAGATCAGCACCTGACTCAGCTCGGGTGAGAACTCCAACCCCACTCGATCCTGCAACTGACCATTGGCAATCGCCGCCGGGATCCGCCCTGCCATTGCATCGGGCCAGGGCTCGCGGCTGACAAAGGGGACATAGCGAAAGCGCTCGCCATATTGCTCGGCAAAGCTGGCGATCAAATCCTGATAGCTCAGCTCCTCGCCTTTACGTACCCCATGCACCAGCACCAGATTCTCGAAACGGTTGAACGCCTCGCCATCGGCCAGCATGGAGAGGAAGGGGCCGATGGCAGTGCCGGTCGAGAGCAGCCAGAGATCGCGCCCGGCAGGCACCTCATCCAGCGTCAGAAAGCCGGTGGCCTGGGATTGCACCAGCAGGGTATCGCCCGCTTGCAACGAGCCGAGGGACGGAGTCAGCTCACCGCTCGGGATCTCGACCAGATAGAACTCGTGGTATGGCGCAGAGGGGGGATTGACGAAGGAGTAGGCGCGCTGAATGCGCCGCTCGTCCTGCTCAAGGGCCAGTTTGGTGAATTGACCTGCCTTGTAGGGGGCCAGATCGGCCGCTACCCGCAGGGAGAACAGAGTGGGTGTCCATTCGATGCGTTCGATGACGCGACCTTCTACCCAAGCCATAGGGATCTCCTCCAGTGGAACAGAGCTTCACTCTACCCCCGGGCCGGAAAATAAAAAACCCGCGCAAAAGCGCGGGTTTTCTCTGCAAAAGCGAATCGCTATTACAGGGCAACAACCTGGATCTGTACGGTTGCTTTAACGTCAGCGTGCAGCTGAACAGCAACTTCGTAGTCACCGGTGTTACGCAGAACGTTGCCCATGCGGACTTCGCTCTTGGCAACGGCTACGCCGGCAGCAGTGATGGCTTCAGCCACGTCACGGGTACCGATGGAACCGAACAGCTTGCCTTCGTCGCCAGACTTGGAAGCGATAACCACGGTAGCCAGTTCGGCCAGCTTGGCAGCACGCTCTTCAGCAGCAGCTTTGTTGGCAGCCAGTTTGGCTTCCAGCTCAGCGCGACGAGCACCGAAAGCTTCGATGTTGGCCTTGGTGGCCATAACAGCTTTGCCTTGCGGGATCAGGTAGTTACGGGCATAACCAGATTTCACGGAAACTTGGTCACCCAGACCGCCCAGTTTGGCGATTTTGTCGAGCAGGATAACTTGCATTACCTTTCCTCTATAAATTTCGTTGAGTTAGGCTTAAGTGCCGGGCCGATTCTTACTTGTTGTGCAGATCGGTGTACGGCAGCAGAGCCAGGTAACGAGCACGCTTGATGGCGCGTGCCAGCTGACGCTGATACTTGGCGCGGGTACCGGTGATACGGCTCGGTACGATCTTGCCAGATTCAGTGATGTAGTTTTTCAGAGTAACGATATCTTTGTAGTCGATCTCGGTAACGTTCTCGGCGGTGAAGCGGCAGAACTTACGACGACGGAAATAACGTGCCATGGCCTTTATCCTCTAGTCAGTGATCCAGAATTACTCTTCGGAAGCAGCTTCAGTAGCTTCTTCGCGGCGCTCGTCGTCACGACGGGTGAAGCGCTCTTCTTTGGCCTTGGCCATCGGAGAAACTTCAGTCACGGCGTGCTTGGTGCGCATGATCATGTTGCGGATAACGGCATCGTTGAAGCGGAAGTTGGTTTCCAGCTCATCGATAACGGCTTGCTCTGCTTCTACGTTCATCAGAACGTAGTGGGCTTTGTGCAGTTTGTCGATCGGGTAAGCCAGCTGACGACGGCCCCAATCTTCCAGGCGATGAATGGTACCACCGGAGGTGGTGATGGCGCCGGTGTAACGCTCGATCATGCCGGGAACTTGCTCGCTCTGGTCCGGATGAACCATGAAGACGATTTCGTAATGACGCATTTTAGCTCCTTACGGATTAATTCAGCCTCCGCCCAGGTGCAGCCAGACCTCGGAGGCAAGGAACATAAAGGTGTTTAGTCGCTGCTTTTCTAGGGCGGCGTATTGTACGAAATCACATCCCTCACTGCAACTGACCGCCTTAAATGTTTTTCCCGATGGAAATCATCAGAAACAACAATTGATAATGATTATCACTTAGATCTATTCTCTCTCCATATCCTTATGGAGGGTGATGCCATGCAACCCGCACTGACGACTACGATTCCAGCCCGCAAATTCAAACTGACCCTGCTCGGGCCAGCCTTTATCGCCGCCATCGGCTATATCGACCCGGGCAACTTCGCCACCAATATTCAGGCGGGCTCTACCTTTGGCTACCAGTTGCTCTGGGTGGTGGTATGGGCCAACCTGATGGCAATGCTGGTGCAGACCCTCTCGGCCAAACTTGGCATCGTCACCGGCAAGAATCTGGCGGAGCACATCCGCGACCGACTGCCGAAACCGGCGGTCTGGGCCTACTGGGTGCAGGCAGAGATCATCGCCATGGCCACCGATCTCGCCGAATTTATCGGCGCCGCAGTCGGCTTCAAACTGCTGCTTGGCGTGACCTTGCTTGAAGGGGCCTGCATCACCGCCGTGGTGACCTGGGGGATCCTGATGTTGCAATCCCGTGGCCAGAAACCGCTGGAGTTCGTGGTCGGCGGCCTGCTGTTGTTTGTCGCGGCGGCCTACATCGTCGAGCTGATCTTCTCCCGCCCTCATCTGCCCAGCCTGCTGGAGGGCGCCCTCTTCCCCGGTCTGCCCAATAGCGATGCCGTCTATCTGGCCGCCGGTGTGCTCGGTGCCACCGTGATGCCCCACGTTATCTATCTGCACTCGGCACTGACCCAGCACACGCAGGATCAGGGCTCGGTCAGCCAGCGGCTGCACACCACCCGGGTCGATGTGGCGATTGCCATGACCATCGCCGGCTTCGTCAATCTGGCGATGATGGCGATGGCGGCTGCAGCGTTCCACAGCTCGGGCCACCAGCAGGTAGCGGAGCTGGAATCCGCCTACCAGACCCTCACTCCGCTGCTGGGTCAGGCAGCTGCCACCCTGTTTGGCCTCTCGCTGGTCGCCTCCGGCATCAGCTCTACAGTGGTAGGCACGTTGGCCGGGCAAGTGGTGATGCAGGGGTTTGTCCGCTTTACCATCCCGCTCTGGCTGCGTCGCGCCATCACCATGGCTCCCGCCTTCGTGGTAATCGCCATGGGGCTCAACACCACCGACATTCTGGTGCTGAGTCAGGTGATCCTGAGCTTTGGCATCGCGCTGGCCCTGATCCCGCTGTTGATGCTGACCGGCGATCGGGCACTGATGGGGCAACATCGTAACCACCCCGTCACCCAGGCGGTAGGCCGCCTTATCGTTGCGCTGGTGATCGGGCTCAACGCCTATCTGCTGGTTGCCATGATCTAGCGAACCGTAAAACCGAGAAGAGGGGCTCATTAACACTGGTTAATGAGCCCTTTCGTACTTTGGCGTATGCTGCCGCTTTCTCTTCTCATTTATCGTTGCGGGAGCCTTGCCATGGAACATACCCGAGCCAGCTTCGTACTGGGCCATCATCAGGAGCAGGCCAGCGTGGTCTGCTGCCAGCGCGGTGACACCACGCTGCTGGTCACCGACCTCACCCCCTTTCATCCCCAGAGCCACCTCTGGCCCGATCAGCCGGGGGATGTGGGCCATGTTCGCTGGGAAGGGGGCGAAGCCACCATTGGCCCTTGCCGGATGGGGGCTATCAGCCCGGATGGCGAGCTGTTCGTCGATACTGCGATTCCGGTCAAGCGGGGCGCAGAGGGGTGGCGTTTCGTGGTGGTCCATCCGCTGACCGGAGACCACGCGCTAGCCGTTGGCAGCCAGGTCGAATTGCAAGTAGATAGCGCTGCCCGCCACGCCCTGAGTCTGGGCCATAGCGGCTGCCATCTGGCCGCGATGGCCCTCAACCGGGTACTCATCCCCTACTGGCGCAAGGAGGTAAGCGAGCGCGATGCACTGGGCCAGCCCGACTTCGATCGTCTTGCTATTCAAAGCTCGCGGGTCGAGCCTTGCGGATCACGGGAGCAGTACCGCATCGGCAAGAGCCTGCGCAAGAAGGGGGTCAACAGCGAGGCACTGCTGGCAGATCTGGCGCTGATTGAAGAGAAGGTCAACCAGCAGCTGGCCGACTGGATCGCAACCGGGAGCGAGATCCGCCGCAGCCGCGCTGGCGAGGCGATCATCGATTCCCGTTACTGGCACTGCATGCTGGAAGGCCAGGAGGTGACCATTCCCTGTGGTGGCACCCATGTTGCCTCGCTCGCCGAGTTGGGAGAGGTCAAGGTAGAGCTCACTCAAGTGGAAGAGGGCTTTGCCATGCTGACCCGGGTCACGCCAACCGGCGCCTGAGTCGCAGACTTGACCACTCAGGGCTTACGCCCAAGTAGGCAATAGAGAAGTATCGCAAAGAGGGGGCATCATCATGCCCCTCAACGCCAGTCATGACGGGCCGATGCTTCTCTTTTAACCACTCCCTGATTAGAATGCGCCTCCCACAGGAGGCACATCACCCATGAGCAGTACCCAACTACGCACCACCCCGGATCGACTTCGTTATCTGGTTCTCTACGAAGGCATCGGGCTGGCACTGGTCGCACCGCTGATCAGCCAGCTGTTCGGTCAGGGCGTCGCCGAGGTCGGTTCGCTGGCCATCTTCTTCTCCATCGTCGCCACTGCCTGGACCTACGGCTGGAATCTGTTGTTCGACAAGGGGTTGCTCAAACTGTGCGGGCGTACCAACAAGCGACCACTGGACCGCTTCCTGCACGCATTTGGCTATGAGGCGAGCTTCATGATGCTCTCCCTCCCCTGCGTCATGTTCTGGCTCGATCTGGGAGTGTGGGACGCCCTGATGCTGGATCTCGGCTTCGTTGCCTTCTACCTCGCCTACATCATGGTCTTTACCTGGGCCTATGAGCGGATCTGGCCGCTGCCATCCAACCCGCAGACGGCATAAGGCCTCAGCCGCAACGAGGCCGACAGAAGGAAAAGTCAGGAAGGACTAATAGGAAGGATGGGAGAATTCCATAAAAACAATGCCAGTCAGCGAGCTGACTGGCATTGGACAAAACAGACTTTCGGACTTACTTGACGGCGTCTTTCAGAGCCTTGCCAGCCACGAATGAAGGCACGTTGGCAGCAGCAATCTGGATCTCTTTACCAGTTTGCGGGTTACGACCGGTGCGGCCTGCGCGGTGGGTGACCTTGAAGGTGCCAAAACCGACCAGTTGCACAGCATCGCCTTCTTTCAAGCTCTGGGTAATACCATTGATGATCTCTTCCAGAGCCACTTTGGCCTGAGCTTTGCTCAGATCTGCTTTGGCGGCAATCGCATCGACAAGTTGAGCTTTGTTCATAACATTTCCTTTATGATCGGGCATTTAGCGCTGGGTCACTCTATGCAAAAAAAAACTCACAGGCAAAGCCTTTATCGAGCCGAACGCGTCAAACGCTGGGGTTTTCATCAAGATCTGCGGAAATAGTCACATTCCACACGCGAAAAACCGTGAGCAGGCCTGAAACCTGCTAGCACGCAGACACGATCTGCTGACTATTTCTTCGCCACTTAACATTATCCCCCCATGGCTATTGACGCTTGCCCAGATTTTCCCTAGTTATAGGTTGTGTCACTGCTCAAACGGCTCGGAATACCGAACAATCGGCCAGCCTTTGCCCCACGGAGGGATAGGGATTATGTTGACGAAACTGGAACAGACCAAGCAGGCGCTGGCAGGCAAGCATAAGGCTATCGACGACTGGCTGGATGCAAGGCAAGCGTTGCTGGTTGGATACATGCAGCTGGCAGGCCTCACTCCGGCGCGGACCAAGCAACGCAGCCTGCCCAAAACAGAAGAGCTGCATCAGTTTTGCGACCGCCTGGTCGACTATGTCAGTGCAGGCCATTTCGAGATCTACCACCACGTCGTCACCGCCTTCGAGCAAGCCAGCGGCGAAACTCTGGAGCTGGCCAAGCGCATCTATCCCCATATTCGTAACAGCACTGAATTCGCCCTCGAGTTCAACGACAAATACAGTGATGCCGACGAGGCCCAATTGCTGCTACTGGATGATGATCTCAACGAGTTGGGCCCGGTTCTGGAAGAGCGGTTCAAACAGGAGGACCGCCTGGTCAAGGCGCTTCATGTGGTGGAATCCTTGAGTACCCAGCAAGCCTGAATGCCATTTTCGGAGCAAGTTCAAGATACTGGCAACCAAGGTGGATTACACTCAGAGCAATGACCCTAGCGTCCACACTTATTGCATACAGGAGATGAGCATGTCTGAGCGCCGCCGTTTTGCACGGATCCTCTACTTGACCATGGCAGAACTCACCCAGGGGGAACAGAAGTGGCAGACCCAGCTTGTCGACGTCTCCTTGCAGGGAGCCCTGCTGATCCGCCCCGACGACTGGGAGAGCCGTGACAACAAGGAGTACCAGCTCAGCTTTATCCTGAGCGGTAGCGATATCGAGATCAAAATGCAGGTCGAGCTGACCCACGAAGCCAGCAAGAAATTGGGTTTCTACTGCCACCACATCGATATCGACAGTGCCACCCACCTCAAGCGGATGATCGAGCTCAACGTCGGCGACGAAGAGCTGCTCCACCGCGAGCTGGAACAACTGCTGAGCGAACATCTGGAACATAGCCAGCCCTGATGGCAGGTTCCAGCCCATAAAAAAGAGCGCCGAGGCGCTCTTTTTCCGTTGTGCTGTTGTATCGATTGCAATGCTGAGGGATTACAGCGCCTCGAGTGCCTCAGACAGCTTCTTGACCGGCACCACTTCCATCCCTTCGATGGGATGCTTGGGGGCATTGGCGTGTGGCACGATGGCACGACGAAAACCGTGTTTGGCCGCCTCCTGCAACCGCTCCTGGCCGGACGGCACAGGGCGAATTTCACCGGAAAGGCCCACTTCGCCGAACACCACCAGATCCTTGGGCAGCGCCTGGTCCCGGAAGCTGGAGACCATCGCCAGCAGCAGCGCCAAGTCCGCACTGGTCTCCTCGACCTTGACCCCGCCGACCACGTTGATGAAGACATCCTGATCCGCCATCTGCAACCCACCGTGACGGTGCAGCACCGCCAGCAACATAGCGAGCCGGTTGTGATCCATCCCCACCGCCACCCGGCGCGGGTTGGAGAGCTGGGAGTAATCCACCAGCGCCTGCAACTCCACCAGCAGCGGTCGGGTGCCCTCCCAGATCACCATGACGATGGAACCGGGCGCCTGCTCCTGCCCCCGGCTGAGGAAGATGGCGGAGGGGTTGCTCACCTCGCGCATCCCCTGTTCGGTCATGGCAAAGACCCCCAGCTCGTTGACCGCACCGAAGCGGTTCTTGTGGGAGCGCAGAGTCCGAAAACGGGAATCATGACCGCCATCGAGCAGCACAGAGCAGTCGATGCAGTGCTCCAGCACCTTGGGACCCGCCAGACTGCCATCCTTGGTCACATGACCCACCATGAAGATGGCCACATGGTTCTGTTTGGCATAGCGGGTCAGCAGCGCTGCCGCTTCGCGTACCTGTGAGACAGAACCGGGGGACGATTGCACATCCGCCACATGCATCACCTGAATGGAGTCAATCACCATGATCTGCGGCTGCTCCTGCTGGGCAATCAGGCAGATCTGCTCGACGCTGGTCTCGGAAAGCATCCGCAGCTTGTCGGTGGGTAGCCCAAGGCGGTTGGCCCGCATCGCGACTTGCTGGAGCGACTCCTCGCCGGTGACATAGAGGGTTTTCATCCGCTCTGCGAGACCACACATGGTCTGCAGCAACAGGGTCGACTTGCCCGCCCCCGGGTTGCCGCCAATCAGAATGGCCGAGCCGGGCACCACACCGCCACCAAGCACCCGATCCAGCTCCTTGAAACCTGAGGTAAAACGGGGAATTTCGGTGGTGGCGATCTCTGCCAGTGTCTGTACCTGACTGCCGACCGCGCCGGCATAACCGGTGTAACGGGCACTCTTGCCAACGGGACTCACCGAACCGAGGCGCACCTCGGTAATGGTATTCCACTCCTTGCACTCGCTGCATTGACCTTGCCAGCGTGTGAAGTCGGCACCACATTCGGAACAAACATAAGCAGTTTTATTTTTGGCCATTGATAACTCGGGGACAGGATGAATTCCTGCTTGATATACTTGTTTGCGACCGACAGATCAAACCCAGAATCGGAAAAGTGACTTTCCGTGGCAGGAACAAATGGATTCAGAACACCAGCAACATCTGATTGAACAACTCGTCCCCTTGCTGCGGGAGAAAGATTTCGAGGAGATCTTCAACCGCATGACTCAGGAGGAAAACAGCAACAGCCGTTTTCTGATCAAGATGGAGCTCAAGCGCAAGTGCTCCCCCTGCCGCAGGGTCATCGACATGCGCGATGAGCTGGAGGATGAGTGCCTGGTGCATGAGTTCGACGGCATCACTCACTTCATGCCCGCCGATGCGATAGCCTTGTTCCAGTCCCAGTGCTATCTCTACCGCGATATCTATACCCTCGGCGTCTACGAGGCACTGCAACAGTGGCAAAAGCAGCACCACAACGCCCGCGTGGATGGTCAGCTGTCTCCCCCGGCCAGCCCCTTCCGGCAATATGATGTCAACACCATCGCCTTTGCCAGCTACTACGGCCGCCGTCAGGAGCGGATGCACTTCAGCTCGCCGGTGCTGATCAAGTTTCAGGACGGGGAGAAGTTGTTCGCCAAGAGTTCCGATCTCTCGCTGGGTGGCATGCGGGTCTCGGTACCCTATCTGCCGAGCTATAACACCGGCGCCCAGGTGGAGGTCTTCTTTACCGGACTGGAGCGGGACACCCCCAATCCTGTGCTGCATCAGCCGGTCGGCTATCAGATCCTCGGCGAAGAGAGCAAAGAGGGGAAATACTGGCTGCGACTGGTGCGCTCCGGCGAACAGCCCGCCTTCGATGCCTTCCTCAGCGACTTTATCGATGCCAACAAGATCCGCTATCGGGTCAGCGTCGACTATCTGCTCTCCGCCGCCATCATCAAGGGATATGAGCAGTTCTACCTGCCGCGGATGACCGGCATGCCGCTCTTCTTCGGCACCGGCGACAGCCCCAATCTCGAGATAGCCCTGCGTACGGAAAACAACCAGCACCTGCTGGAGTATTGGCGCGATGAAAAAAATCGCGATGCCCTCGCGGGGCTTTTCAGCGCAGAGCGGATGAAACGGCTCTGCCCGGCCCCCGGCACCACCACCGAGACCATCATCTACTGCTTTACCCACACGGTGCGCAGCCACATCTACTTCTTCTCCGCCACCGCAGAGGAGCTGCGCCAGAGTGGCCTCACCGCCCTCTTCTTCCAGGTGGGCTCACGCCGGCCCAGCTGGCGTGTCTACAAGTTCACGCTGGAGGCGTGCGATCTGGTCGAGGCGGATGTGGGGCAACTGCAGGGGCAGGACAACCCGCAGTTGCAAGATATCTTGCTGCTCGAGCGGCTCAAGCAGATCGGCTATTGCGGCCTACTGCAGGAGATCGGCCTGGAGTCCCAGCGGGAAGAGTTCCATCAGGAAGGGGTCAGCAACAACGCCAACGAGCTGCAGCGCTTTGGTCACGAACAGGGGGTTGCCCCGTTCGAGATCGAGACCCTGCACTATGTTCAGCTTCGTAAGGAGTCGCGCTACATCCACAAGACCGCGGTCGCCATCCATCACAACGGCAAATCCTGGATCGGCTGGACCCGCGACATCTCGACTCACGGCCTGCAAATCGAGCTGGAAGATGCCTTTATCGGCGAGAAGAACGATGTGGTGACCATCGCCCTGCCCCGCTTGCAGGAGCTCTCCAAGAGCATGGATCTGCAGCGTCTCTCCTACCGGCTGGTCAGTCTCAACATGACCCGCACCGTGCTGCACCTCTGCATCGAAGGGGATTCGGATCGCCATACCGGCCGCCAATTCTTCAGCCTGCTGATCGAGAGCAACCAGAACAAGCTCAAGGCGGCGCAGGAGCAGCGCCGCTATCGCGGGCTGGCGCGGGCCCTGCGCAACATCTATACCCACCACCTGTTCAACTCACCGGTCTACGTCAACAAGCTGAAAGGCGCGCCCAAACCGGCCTCCATCGGCAAATCCCTGCAACCGCGCAGTCTGCAGCGGCTGCTGCAAGCCTGTGCTGAGCTGCCGGAGCAGGAGAACCTCTACCCGCTGTTTCAGGGGGAGCTGCTCAAGGAGCTGCTGATGAACCCGCTGCGAGCCATCGAGCGGGAGGACAAACCGAGAGAAGATGAGGTCTATATCGCCAGCATCCAGACCAAGGCCGGCCTGCCCATCTTCAGCAGCCGACTGGCCAGCAGCTTTGCCAACGTCAAAGAGAAGCGTCAGTTCATCGAGCTGGCGCAGCAACAGGGGGAGTTCTACTCGGTGCTGGTCGGCATCTCCCGTACCGGACGGCCCGACACCAACTTCATCGCCAACGAGTTGGACTACATCGCCAAGTTCGCCATCCACAAGGCGCGCAAGCTGGAAGAGGAGCTATGGAGCGTGGTGGGGGTGGGCGAACTGACCGATACCACCCAGGCCACCCTGTTCCGCTTTGGCATCACGCCGCCGCTGAACTGATGATCCGGAAACAGACAGAAATGAAACAGGGCGCTCGAGGCGCCCTGTTTTTTGTCATACCGCCTGCGGGTTAAGCAACCAGTCGAGGATCTGGGGAAAGTGATCCTCCTGGGCCTGCGGGGCGGTCAGCATATTGATGTGGTCATAATCGAGGCGGTTGCCGTTGTCCCGCCCCAATCGGGTGTGACGTGTGGCCGAACACATCTCGTCGCTGAAGCGGCGCACATCGGTCGGGTGACCCAGCACCTTGTCCGCTTTGGCCGAAATCATCCAGAGCGGTGGCCAGTTGACCCGTGCCGCCGCCTCGTCATAGGCAAAACCGTCGTGAGGATCCTGCCAGGGGCCGCACTTGACCCAGGGGATGGTCTCCTGCAGATAGCGCAGCGGCTCGTCGTCAGCACCGATCTTCAGAGTACGAGCCGCCAGAAAACCACGGCGGCGGGCCAGCCAGGGGGCCAGCCGATTCCAGATCAGATCCACCTTCAGCCAGCGCTCGGGATTGTGCACCGACACACCGCGCTTGGTGCCAAAAAACAGCAGGCTGGCCACCTGTTCCGCCAGCTCGGGGAAGCGCACCAGGGTCGAGGCCATGATGACACCGCCCCAGGAGTGGGCCACCCAGTGCACCTTGAAGCCATGATGGCGCTCGGCAATCCAGCGGTGCAGGGCGGGCAGATCCTCGGTGATCAGCTCATGCTGACCGTGCTCCGCCTGCTCGGCGATGGCAGGAGTGCTGAGCCCCCGCCCCCGCAAATCAGCCACATAGACCTGATAGCCGTGACGGGCCAGAAAGCAGGCCAGCCCCTTGCCAGATTCGGTATAGAAAATCCGCCCGTTCTCGATGGCGCCGTGCACCATCAGGATCGGCTCGCCATGCACGGCGACCCGGGGTTTGATGTGGCGAACATGCAATTGATGGCCACTACAGGGGATAAACAGAGACTGCTGCAACAATTCCATTTTTATTGGTTTCCTCCTTGAAACACTGTCAGCGCTTGTCCCAACGCTGCTCGCTGCAGGCCCGCGCCGCCAGCAGGCAGATCACCCCCTCCAGATCGTGATGATTGAGGGTGGCCGCTGCCTGCGTCCGCACCAGCGGTTTGGCGTGAATGGCGATGCCAAGACCCGCGACCCCCATCATCTTGAGATCGTTGGCACCATCGCCGATGGCCACAGTCTGGGCGGCAGCAATGCCGTACTCCTGAGCAAGCTGCTGCAACACCTCGGCCTTGACGCTGGCATCGACGATGCGCCCACTCACCTTGCCGGTCAGCTGGCCCCCCTCCACCGCCAGCTCGTTGGCGAAGATGGCATCGAGCCCCAGCTCGCGCTGCAACTGGCCAGCAAAACGGGTAAAACCACCGGAGGCGATGGCCACCTTCCAACCCGCCCCTTTGAGGGTATCGACCATCAGCTGCAAGCCCGGCATCCAGGGCATCCATGCCGCCACCTCGTCGAGGATGGCGACCGGCGCCCCAGCCAGCAGGGCCACCCGATTGCGCAGGCTGTCGGAAAACTCCAGCTTGCCCTGCATGGCTGCGGCCGTTACTGCCGCCACCTGCTCGCCAACCCCGGCAAGGCGGGCAATCTCGTCTATACACTCGATGCGGATCGCGGTGGAATCCATGTCCATCACCAGCAGGCCGGGCTCGTTCAGGGTCGGTAGCGCGGGCAGATGGCAGAGATCGATCTCCCACTCACCGCTCTTGAGCTCGGCCACCAACTCGGCAGAGAAGCGATCGCAGCCAAGCAGCAGCAACGGCACGCCTGCCACCTCGGTGGGAGGATAGAGGGTGGCCGCCAACTCCTGCGCAGCCAACAGTGGCGACAGGCGCGCCAGATGGGAGGCACCCAGCCCCTTGCCAAACAGCACCAACCAGCCGCCCGTCTGCGGAGTCTCTGTCGGTTGCAACGCATCTGCGTTGAGCTGCCAACAGGGTGAGCCTGACAACAACGCGGGCCAATCGGATAACAGAGGGGGGAGCCGGGACAACAACATAAGGGATACGCCTTCCTTGGTGATCAGGGGGTTAACAATGCTGGCCCAGAGTAGCGTATTGCTTTTTGTACAGGCAAGCGCCAAGATCCCGCCACTCCTTGTTACCATGAGGTCTCGCGCTTGCAGCGTCATCTTCCCATCAAACGTGTTCTCAGCCTGGGTGCCGGTATCCTGCTCGGATGCTGGGTGCTCGGTGTGCTCATTCATATGCAGGGTGAAAGCCAGGCCTCGCTGCACAGCGAAGCGCGCAACCGGGCACAGGCGCTGGTCGCCTATGCCGCCCGCGACATGAAACGCTGGATCAAGGAGGACAACAGCAGCGAGCTGGAGCGGCTGGCGCGGGATCTTGCGGCGGAGCCGGAAATCCTCGATGCCACCCTCTACGACGGACGCGGCATTCCCCTCGCCCAATCTGAGCAGGCGGTGCCGCTGGAGAGCCTGCTGCCCATCGGCAGCGATAACAAGTCACTGCCGGAGCAGGGCAAGGGGCGGATCCAGTTCGTGCAGGAGATCCGGGATGGCGAGCAGACCATCGGCTTCCTGCGTATCACTCTGGAAGAGCAGCAGATGCTGGCAGACAAGGACACCCGGCTCAAGGTGGTGCAGGAGAAACAGCGACTGATGCTGCTGGTCGCCCTGCTGGCCGGGGTGCTCATCTCCTATGGCGTGCGCCGCAACTACATGCGGGTGCGCAAGCACAAGAAAAAGAGTACGCCCCCCGCGTCGCCTCCGGAAAACTGATGGCGCAACCAGAGAGCAGATACAAAAACGGCGGCCAGAAGGCCGCCGTTTCTTATTCGCGAGGGAATTACTTGTCGCCCAACAGGACGGAATCCAGTGCGATTTCGATCATGTCGTTGAAGGTCAGCTGACGCTCTTCAGAGGTGGTCTGCTCACCGGTACGGATATGGTCGGAGACGGTGCAGATGGTCAGCGCCTTGGCACCGTACTCTGCGGCCACGCCGTAGATACCGGCGGCTTCCATCTCGACACCCAGGATGCCGTATTTTTCCATGACGTCGAACATGGAGGGGTCCGGAGTGTAGAACAGGTCGGCGGAGAAGATGTTACCGACGCGCACGGCAACGCCCTTGTTCTTGGCGGCCTGCACGGCATTGGCAACCAGGTCGAAGTCGGCGATGGCAGCGAAGTCGTGATCCTTGAAGCGCAGACGGTTTACTTTGGAGTCGGTGCAGGCACCCATACCGATCACCACGTCACGCAGTTTCACGTCTTCACGTACGGCACCGCAGGAGCCCACGCGGATCAGGGTCTTCACACCGTAATCGGTGATCAGCTCTTTTGCGTAGATGGAGCAGGACGGGATACCCATGCCGTGACCCATGACGGAGATACGACGGCCCTTGTAGGTACCGGTGAACCCGAACATGTTGCGCACGTCGCAGATCTGCTCGACGTTCTCCAGGAAAGTTTCAGCGATGTACTTGGCGCGCAGGGGGTCGCCCGGCATCAGCACGGTATCAGCAAAGGCGCCATCTTTCGCATTGATATGAGGAGTTGCCATTCTCTTGATTCCTTCACACAGGTTGAGTTTTATTGTTTTATAAATTGCCCGCCGCCGAAGTGGCGGGCGGGTAAATTACAGGAAGCTGGTACCGTATGCCAGTTTCGGCAGACCGTGGTAAGCCGCGATGCTCTGGCCGATATCGGCAAAGGTCTCGCGACGACCGACGGAGCCGGCCTTGACCGGCTTGCCGAAGAACAGCACCGGAATGTATTCGCGGGTGTGGTCGGTGCCACCCCAGGTCGGGTCACAGCCGTGGTCGGCAGTCAGCACCACCACGTCGCCATCTTGCAGCAGATCAAACAGCTCCGGCAGGCGGGAATCGAAATACTCCAGCGCACCGGCATAACCGGCAACATCACGGCGGTGGCCGTAGGAGGAGTCGAAGTCCACAAAGTTGGTGAAGACGATGGTGTTGTCACCGGCCGCTTTCACCTCTTCCAGCGTGCGATCCCACAGCTCGGTCAGGCCGGTCCCTTTCACCTGCTTGGTGATGCCCTGCTGGGCATAGATGTCGGCAATCTTGCCGATGGAGACTACCTGACCGCCCGCATCTTTCATGTAATCCAGCACGGTCGGCGCCGGCGGCAGCACTGAGTAGTCGTGACGGTTGCCGGTGCGCTTGAAGTTGCCCTTGCCAGTACCTACGAACGGACGCGCAATCACGCGGCCGATGTTGTAGGGCTCCAGCAGCTCGCGCACGATGTGGCACAGCTCATAGAGCTTCTCGAGGCCGTAGGTCTCTTCGTGGCAGGCAATCTGGAACACGGAGTCGGCAGAGGTGTAGAGGATCGGCTTGCCGGTCTTCATGTGCTCTTCGCCCAGATCGTCCAGCACCTGGGTACCGGAGGCGTGGCAGTTGCCCAGATAACCCGGCAGACCGGCCTTCTCGACGATGGCGTCCAGCAGCTCCTGCGGGAAGCTGTTGTGGTGATCCTTGAAGTAGCCCCACTCGAACAGCACGGGCACACCGGCGATCTCCCAGTGACCGGACGGGGTATCCTTGCCGGAGGAGAGCTCCTGAGCAAAGCCGTAGGCACCGACCACCTCGATATCTTTCTTCAGCCCTTCCGGGAAGTAGCCGGAGGCCTGCTCGCAGGCGTGGCCCAGACCCAGCTTGTTGAGGTTCGGCAGATTGAGGGCGCCACGGCCTGCAATTTCACCTGCCGCACACGCCTTGGCGATATGGCCAAGGGTGTTGGCGCCCACATCTCCGAACTTGTCGGCGTCGGCAGCAGCGCCAATACCGAAAGAGTCCATCATCAGAATAAAGGTACGTTTCATGGGTCTTCCCCTTGTTACAAATCGGCCAGGGTGATACGGCGGTACACTTCAGGCAGTGCCTCCGGCCGCTCGCCACCAATCCGGACAGCCGCCTGCACCATGCTGGCAGCCTGAGCATATTGCTCTTCAGTCTGAGCGTGGATCATCGCGATCGGCTTGTCAGCATCAACGCTTTGACCCAGGCGGATAAAGTCGGTCAGACCGACCGCATAATCAAGTTTGTCACCGGCAGCGCGGCGACCACCGCCCATGGCGACCACGGCCAGACCCAGCTCGCGGGTATCCATGGCGGTCACGAAACCGCTGTTGGCCGCGAAGACCGGGCGCACGATGGCGGCTTTGGGCAGGTAAGCGTCGTAACGCTCCATAAAATCGGCCGGGCCGCCGAGGCCAGTCACCATGCGACCGAAGATCTCGGCCGCCTTGCCGTTGTCCAGCACCGCCTGCAGCTTGCGGCGGGCCTCGCCGTCATCGCTGGCCAGGCCGGCGGAGATCAGCATCTCGGCACACAGTGCCATGGTCACGGCGTGGATGCGCGGGTTGCGGTATTCACCGGTCAGGTAGCGCACCGCTTCACGCACTTCCACCGCGTTACCGGCGCTGGAGGCCAGCACCTGGTTCATATCGGTCAAGAGCGCAGAGGTGCGGCAACCGGCACCGTTGGCCACGGCCACAATGCTCTTGGCCAGCTCTTCGGAGGCTTCGAAGGTCGGCATAAAGGCGCCGGAGCCCACTTTCACATCCATCACCAGCGCTTCGAGCCCGGAGGCGAGCTTCTTGGAGAGGATGGAGCCGGTGATCATGGCGATGGATTCAACGGTGGCGGTGATGTCCCGTACCGCATAGATACGCTTGTCGGCCGGGGCGAGATCGCCGGTCTGGCCGATGATGGCGACACCCGCCTCTTTCACCACTTTCAGGAAACGGTCGTTGTCGACCGAGGTCTGGTAGCCGGGAATGGCGTCCAGTTTGTCGAGGGTGCCGCCGGTGTGGCCCAGGCCACGGCCGGAGATCATCGGCACGAAACCGCCGCACGCAGCGACCATCGGGCCAAGCATCAGGGAAACCACATCACCCACACCGCCGGTGGAGTGCTTGTCGACAATCGGGCCACCCAGATTGAGGTGATCCCAGGTCAGTACCATGCCGGAATCGCGCATGGCGCAGGTCAGGGCAACCCGCTCATCCATGGTCATGTCTTTGAAGTAGACCGCCATCGCCAGCGCGGCGATCTGCCCCTCGCCGATGGTGTTGTTGGTAATGCCCTGAACGAAGAATTGAATTTCTTGGGTACTGAGCGCTTCACCGTTGCGCTTCTTGCGAATAATTTCTTGAGGCAAAAACATCTTTCATTCCCTCCGCCATTGCTGGCGTTACACAAGCCTGAATCCTTGCCCGCACACCGCATGGTGGGGGCTAACAGGGCGGACAGCCGTCCGCCCTCTCATCAACCTATTAGTAACCGCTGGTGTTGGCCGGCTTGTCGCCATGCCCCAGAGTGGCCAGCAGACTGGCCAGCAGGCTGGATGCACCAAAGCGGAAGGTACGGGCGGATACCCAGTCGTTGCCGAGGATCTCTTCGGCCATGGCCAGGTACTGACCGGCAACGGCTGCGTCTTTCACGCCACCAGCTGGCTTGAAGCCGACTTTCGGATTCTTGGCCTTGATCACTTCCATCATGATCCGCGCCGCTTCCGGGGTTGCATTGACCGGCACCTTGCCGGTGGAGGTCTTGATGAAGTCGGCACCGGCATCGATACAAATTTCGGAAGCGCGACGGATCAGCGCCTCTTCTTTCAGCTCGCCGGTCTCGATGATCACTTTCAGCAACACCTTGGCACCACAGGCCTCTTTACAGGCTTTGACCAGATCAAAACCGATCTGTTCATTGCCAGCCATGAAGGCGCGATACGGGAACACCACGTCCACTTCGTCGGCACCGTAGGCGACTGCGGCACGGGTCTCGGCCACGGCGATCTCGATGTCGTCGTTGCCGTGCGGGAAGTTGGTCACGGTCGCAATGCGTACGTCGGCTGCGCCGATCTCACGCAGGGTCTTGCGAGCGATAGGGATAAAACGGGGGTAGATGCAGACGGCGGCGGTCAGGCCAGCCGGTGACTTGGCCTTATGGCACAGGTCGATCACCTTCTGATCGGTGTCGTCATCGTTCAGGGTGGTCAGGTCCATCAAGTTCAGGGCGCGCTGAGCGGCCACTTTCAGATCAGTCATTCTGTTCTCCAAAGTCTCGATTTAATCCAGATAACCGGGCACCACCATACCATCCAGCGATGGATGCACAGGCAGTAATCCCCAGCTATACGGGAATGGAATTACAGTGCGAAGGCACCGGCACTATCGGGATGCTATTCAAAACACCCTGCAGGCACTGCGACTGTAAATAAGGCAAGAGCCCTGTCACTTTCTTACAAAAGTGCGGACTTGGTTCCATGAAGACTTGAGAAAGGCCGACAACATCTGACCCGACTTCCCAATCAATTCCATTTGACCGCCAACACCCGATTTCATCGAGTATTAGTCATTGCCAGCACCCTGCTGGCAACGCCTATTTCAGCCGAGATACCCCCTGTTTGCAAGCCGGATTTGCCAATTTCAGAGGTACCTCACATCTGGCAAATCCAGGTCTAAAAAAGCCTTACGAAAAGAAACGAGTCAGGATCCAGGAGTAGGCCAATCCCCCCAGATAGACCCCGACGATCCCCATTACCCCGGATAAAACAGGAGGCGCCGGGATCGGCAATTTGAGGAAAGAAAACAACAAACCAACTATAAAGCCGGCCACCATCGCCAGTAGCACTTCATTCATATAACCTCCGATTTGACTCATTTTATTATTAGTTTAGATAGGAAAACGGTTGTCACCGCTCCATACGCGAACGCCACGGCAGATGCCGTGGCGTTCGTGTTTATACCCTGTCAGTCAGGCGGCGATTACATGCCGGACAGTGCCAGGAAGAAGCCTGCGATAGTGGCAGACATCAGGTTGGACAGAGAGCCAGCCAGTACGGCTTTCAGACCAAAGCGTGCAATGGTACCGCGGCGGTTCGGCGCCATGGACCCCAGACCACCCAGCAGGATGGCAACAGAGGAGAGGTTGGCAAAACCACACAGCGCGAAGGAGATGATCGCCTTGGTGTGATCGGACATGGCCACACCGTTGATCAGCACTTCGTCTTTCAGGTACGGAGCGAAGTTCAGATAAGCCACGAACTCGTTCACTACCAGCTTCTGACCGATGAAGGAACCGGCAACCACTGCTTCATTCCAGGGCACACCGATCAGGAAGGCCAGCGGGGAGAAGATCCAGCCCAGCAGCAGTTCCAGAGAGAGTTGCGGATAACCGAACCAGCCACCCACACCGGAGAAGATGCCGTTGATCATGGCGATCAGACCGATGAAAGCCAGCAGCATGGCGCCGACGTTCAGGGCCAGTTGCATACCGGCAGAGGCGCCAGCAGCAGCAGCGTCAATGACGTTGGCAGGCTTGTCATCCAGCTCGGCATCGGCAGAGCTTTCGTCGTAGTTCGGGGTCTCGGTTTCGGGAACCAGCAGCTTGGCGAACAGCAGACCACCCGGAGCAGCCATGAAGGAGGCAGCAATCAGGTACTCCATCTTCACGCCCATGGAGGCGTAACCGGCCAGTACGGAACCGGCAACGGAGGCCAGACCACCACACATGACGGCGAACAGCTCGGAGTCAGTCATCTTGGAGATGTAGGGACGAACCACCAGCGGCGCTTCGGTCTGACCGACGAAGATGTTGGCAGTTGCAGACAGGGATTCGGTGCGGGAAGTACCCAGTACTTTCTGCAGACCGCCGCCCAGCAACTTGATGACCATCTGCATGATGCCCAGGTAGTAGAGCACTGCAATCAGGGAAGAGAAGAAGATGATGACCGGCAGAACACGGAAGGCAAAGACAAAGCCGCCGCCACCGAACACTTCAAACATCTTGTTGCTGACCAGACCGCCAAACAGGAAGTCGATCCCGTTCTGGCCGTAGCTGATCACGCTGGATACCGCGTCGGACACGCCGACCAGGATATCGCGACCAACCGGAACATAGAGAACAAACGCCCCCAGACCGGCTTGAATTGCGAACGCACCGACAACGGTACGGACGTTGATTGCCTTGCGATTGCTGGAGAACAGCACCGCGATAAGGACGAGCGTCGCCATCCCTACCAGACCCATGAACAAATTCATTATTATCTTCCTCTAGTAGCACCTGACTTGTTAGCGAGTTGTTATTAAACCCAACTAATCAAGGGGAGCGCATTATACTAATTAAAGTCCGATAAAATAGAATGCTGGTCACATTTTATCGTTATCAAAATGTCCAAGTGTCACAAAATTAGACAGCAAACGATTTTTACGCTCATTTTTTTTCCTGACAACTAAATCAGGTGTTGCGAATTTGTTTCGTAGCTATTGGTCGTGATGGAAAATATGCCTGGCAGTTTCAAGTAACACCTTGGCAACATCTGCCGATGATTCCTCCCGCAAGGTCATCAATATTTCCGCTATTTTCGGCAGCGCTTCCGGGGTATTCCGGGTGCCTTGTGCGCCTTGCAACGGCATATCGGGCGAATCGGTTTCCAGCACCAGGGCCTCGAGCGGCATGGCCCGAAATACCTCTCGCGTCTTGTTCGCCCGTTCAAAACTGATTACCCCGCCCACCCCGAGTCGAAAGCCCAGTTGCCAGAAGGCCTCCGCCTGCTGCAACGAACCGCTGAAAGCATGGATCACCCCGCCACGAGGCGGCTTGAAGCGGCGCAACAGCTTGGCCACAGTGTCATTGGCACGCACCGAGTGGATCATCATGGGAAGCCCGACATCGGCAGCCAGCCGGATCTGAGCCTCAAACAGCGCAAGCTGCCCCTCCTGCGGCACGTGAGAACGGAGGTCCAGCCCACACTCGCCTATGGCCACCAGCCCGCCAGGCTGGCTCATTACCAGCGTTCGCAGCCGCTCCATCACCCCCTCCCGCTGTTCACCGGCATACCAGGGATGAATGCCCAGACCATAAAAGAGGCCGTCATGCTGATCTGCCAGTGCCATCACACGAGTCCAGTTATCCTCTGCGATGGCAGGAATGATATACTCCGTCACCCCTAATGCCCGACAACGGGCCAGCAGCGCCTCCCTGTCCTGGTCGAATACCGGAAAGTCGAGATGGCAATGGGTATCTATCAGCTGCATATCACTCACACCTGTTTGCGGTATTTAATGGGTCATTGAACATGATGAACAACAGAAACAACGGCTTTACCCTGATTGAACTGGTGCTGGTGATCATAGTGCTGGGGATCCTGGCCGTCACCGCCCTGCCCCGCTTTATCAATATCAAGGATGATGCCCTGAAAAGCACTGTCTCGGCGACCGCAGGCAGCTTTGCCAGTGCAGTTCAGCTGGCTAATGCTGGATGGGCGGTGAAAGTGCAGGGGCAAGCGATTGCGCTATATAACCTGAGCAGTTTTGGCAACAGCACGATAGACATCAACCGCTATGGCTGGCCGGCGGGGACAAAAGAGGATTACTACAAACCGGTAGACACCCCCTATCAGACTGGCTCCGGCAACCATATCTCGGTCAATAATTCTGAGGATTGCGAGCTGCTATTTAATAACCTGCTAGATGGCAGCCAAACTGTTGCCAGTGTAGAGCTCAACAGCGGAGTTATTCCAGAAGGGGTTGATTACCTGTCCAGCGATATTAAAACAAAGCATAAAGATGAAGATGAACCGAACGAAGAACACAATAACTGCCGCTATATCCTGCGCGACTCAATCAACCGCTTCCAGACCAACTCGGATTATCGAAACGGCCTTGGCTTCGAGTACAACAGCGTTACCGGCGCCGTGACCCGCAATTTTGATTGAGCTCAGCCCCTTCTGCGCAAGCTCGCTCTTTGCTTGAATCATCATCATAACGAACCGGCGTGCAACAGCGCCGGTTCTCCTGAGTGAGCCCCCACTCCTCGCACCATGCATCGTAACGGGCCAGCCAACGCAGCAATATCCCTTTCATCGTCACACCTCCGCCAACAGGTTCAGGTCAAAAACCATCCTAATCAGAGTTGGCAAGGGGAGCAAGTCATCCCCATTTTTGCGGTCGGTCGAGATAGAAAGAGCCGGTCAGCATGGCTGACCGGCTCCTTTAACATTCCCTGAAGAGGTTATCCGATGAGCGACAGCTCATCAGCCTCACAGGCTCTTCAGCTTCTCTTCCGGCAGGGCCAGCTCGTCGTTGTGGTTGACGCCGATACCGCGCTCCAGCACATGACGGGCGATGGCGTGCGCCTCTTCCAGCGAGTGCATGCTGTAGGTGCCGCACTGATACTCGTTCAGCTCGGGGATCTTGGCCTGCTCCTGCACGGTCAGCACGTCGCTCATGGCCGCCTGCCAGGCTGCGCCAACACGGGCTTCGTCCGGTGCGCCGATCAGGCTCATGTAGAAACCGGTACGGCAACCCATGGGGGAGATGTCGATGATCTCCACGCCGTTGCCGTTCAGGTGATCACGCATAAAACCGGCGAACAGGTGCTCCAGCGTATGGATACCGCGCTCGGAGAGGATCTCCTGATTCGGTACGCAGAAACGCAGGTCGAACACGGTAATGGTGTCCTTGTTCGGGGTCTGCATGGTCTTGGCCACACGCACTGCTGGCGCTTCCATACGGGTGTGGTCAACGGTAAAACTGTCCAATAACGGCATTTCTGACTCCTGATTTGGTTACCAGAACCAGCCCCCACGGGAGAGCTGATCCTTGCATTGACGGTACTGGGCGCCGTAGCGCTGGGCGCGAGCTTCCACCTTGCGAGAGGTCTTCATCAACCACCCCTTGCTGCGATAGCTGCCACGCCGGTAGCCACCCCACCCTTCGTGATAGTTGAGGTACTGGCCATAGGCATCCCACTTGGAGGTGCCATTTAGCCGCTGGGCTTTGTTAGTGTACCAACCCATAAAATCGATGGCGTCGGCAAAATCATCGCGGTCACTCCAGCTGTTGCCGGTTTCCCGCTGGTAATCCGCCCAGGTTTCATCTTTGACCTGAGCATAACCATAAGCCGAACTGGCCCGCCCGGTCGGGATGAAGAGGAAATACTGCATCGGCGGCTGAGCATCATGTACGTACGAGGACTCCTGATACATCATGGCCATCACCACATGGATCGGCGTCCCCCACTTCTCATTCATCTTGAGCGCGGCCTTGTGCCAGTCAGGCTTCTCGCGAAAGATCTGGCACAGATTCTCCGGCTGGGCCGGTGGACGGGTACTGCAAGCAGTCAGGCCAGCCAACAGGCTGGCGACCACCGCCAAGCGCATCCACCCCATCAAATGAGGCCGCACTTCACGCCTCTGGTCAGGTAAAGAGATAGCCAAGGTCAGATCGCGTCTTCGTTCTCTTCGCCGGTACGGATACGAATGACACGCTCCACCTCGCAGACGAAGATCTTGCCATCACCAATCTTGCCGGTACGGGCGGTGTTCTGGATCGCTTCCAGGCAAGCATCGAGATCCTCGTCCTGCACCACCAGCTCCACCTTCACTTTCGGCAGGAAGTCGACCATATATTCGGCGCCGCGATAGAGCTCGGTATGGCCCTTCTGGCGGCCGAAGCCTTTGACTTCGGATACGGTCATGCCGTTGATGCCGATCTCGGCCAGGGCCTCGCGCACATCGTCCAGCTTGAACGGTTTGATGATGGCTTCAATCTTCTTCATGGTGACTCCTTACCAGTTCTGTTTGCCGAACCCGGATGTAATGGGGTAACGGCGATCCTTACCAAAGTTGCGAGCCGTAATGCGGGGCCCGACCGCCGCCTGACGGCGCTTGTATTCATTGAGATCCACCAGCCGGATCACCTTGCGCACTACCGCTTCCTCGAACCCTTCTGCCACCATGTCGGCCACGGACGCATCCTCTTCCACATAACGCTTGAGGATGGCATCGAGGATTTCGTATGGCGGCAGGCTGTCCTGATCCACCTGATCCGGCGCCAGCTCCGCTGAAGGAGGACGGTCGATAACCCGCTGCGGGATCACATAGTCAACTGAGTTGCGATATTCGCACAGCTTGAAGACCAGCGTTTTGGGCACATCTTTCAGCACGTCGAAGCCACCGGCCATGTCACCGTACAGCGTGGCATAGCCGACCGCCATCTCGCTCTTGTTACCGGTGGTCAGCACGATACGACGACGCTTGTTGGAGAGCGCCATCAGCAGCACGCCGCGGCAGCGGGCCTGCAGGTTCTCTTCGGTGGTATCGCGGGCGGTACCTTCAAACAGCGGCGCCAGCTGGGCCATAAACCCTTCGAACATAGGCTCGATGGAGATGATGTTGAACTCAACCCCCATCCGCTCGGCCTGCTCCTTGGCATCCTCCACGCTCATCTGGGCGGTATAGCGGAACGGCATCATCACCGCCTGCACCTTGTCGGCCCCGATGGCATCGGCCGCGATGGCCAGCGTCAGCGCCGAGTCGATACCGCCGGAGAGACCCAGTACAGCCCCATGGAAACCGTTCTTGGTGACATAGTCGCGCACTGCCAGCACCAGCGCCTGATAGGTCTCGGCCAATGGCTCAAGCGGCACCGCCGGTTCCCGCTCTTTCACCGGCTGACCATCAGCAAAGCGTACCAGCGCCAGCTCTTCGGCAAACGGGGCCAGCTTGTGAGTCAACTCACCCTGGCTGTTGAACACCTTGGAGCAGCCATCGAAAATCAGCTCATCCTGACCGCAGACCTGATTGAGGTAGACCAGCGGCAGACCGGTCTGATCGCAGCGCTCGGCCATCAGCTCGCGGCGGATCCAGGGTTTTTCCTGATCATAGGGCGAGGCGTTGATGGTGAGCAGCAGTTCGGCCCCTGCCGCCTTGGCGGCCAGCGCCGGGCCAGGCTGCCACAGATCTTCACAGATGAGCAGCCCCAGCTGGTGACCCCGGAACGGCACCACGCAGGTCTCGCTTGCAGCGGTAAAGTAGCGCTTCTCATCAAACACGCCGTAGTTGGGCAAATCCTGCTTGAAGTAACGGGCAATCAGCTGGCCCTGCTCATAGAGGGAAGCCGCGTTGTAGAGCGCCTCTCCTTCACGCCAAGGGTGACCCACCAAAATGGCACAGTTGCCCTGCCATTCGGCAACACGAGCCAACGCGGCTTCGACCCGGATCATCAGATCGGCGCGCAGCAGCAGATCTTCCGGTGGATAGCCGGTCAGGGCCAGCTCGGAGCAGACCAGCAGATCGGCACCTTGCTGCTCGGCCTGAGCTGCCGCAGCGAGCACTTTGTCAGTGTTATCTTCGATGGCGCCTACCGTCAGATTCAACTGGGCAAGCATCAGAGAGAGGGCTTTTGCCATGGCGATGCATCTTGTATTCGAAAATGATGGGGAATGATAAAGAAAAGGGGGGCAATCTGCCAGTTCAAGACAGGCGTAACCGTGTGACAGCAACCAGCGGGAAGGATAAGCTGTACATAGTCACGGAACGACAGGCCTTCGCAGATATGAAAAACGCCGGATTTACCCTGATGGAGTTGATGATAGCCATTGCGCTGGGCGTCATTCTGTTGGGGATTGGTATTCCTTCTTTGGGCTCTCTGCTCAAAGACAGCACGGCTAACTATGAAAGCGAGCGGTTGATTAAGCTCCTGCGCTTTGCGCGCACCCACGCTATCAGTGACCAACAAACCGTCACCGCATGCCTAATAAACAACAATAACGAGTGTGTTGAACAGGATCCGGTTCAATTATTGGTTTTCATCGATGATGACGGTAATGCCGAGCTGGACGAAGGGGAAGTAGAACTCGCACGCACACCAGCTTTTACTCCAGATGCCACCATCAGTTCAACCAGACCCCGAGTCTTGTTTGCTGCTGATGGAACCAGCCTAGGTACCAATATGACCGTAAGGGTCTGCATCAGCGAAGAACCCAGAGTTGATGTTGTAATCGCAGCATCAGGTCGCAGCAGTAAATCCGAAACCACCAGCATTTGCCCTTGACCACTATCTTGGCTGCAGTTTCTCTTGCCGTTGCGCAGCCTCAAGATTGAATGGCTGCTCGGTTGGCTGACACTCGATAACTCTCTTCACCATCAGGAGTTGCCCATTCAGTTCAAAACCTTTCTTTTGAAAGACGATTTCAACACTCTGGCTATCCTTTATCGTTCCCTGAATAACGACATAGGTATCATTTGCCAACTCGACATAGCATTTTCTATCCACGACAGCATAGACATTGACTGCATTTAACAACGCCATCAGCCAGAGGATCATTTTCATTGTGACTCATCCTCATACAGGTATATTTTCTTGGGCGTCATATCCATTTCAGCCTCCTCCGCCCCTTCCGAACACTCCCCCTCGCCGGTACAGCGCTCAGGAACCCCTTCTCCTTCGTCTTTGAGAATCACCTCTTCACCCGGGGCACCACCAATAATCCGGATCTTTGAATCATCACCAGCATGGATCACTAGATCATCGGCCACCTTGTTATTGACTTCCACATAGCGTTCCGGGATTTCATTACCATCCTGATCCAGCACATATTTGAAAGAGGTACCGTAATGCATGTCGACCATATACTGCCGCATGGCGCCTATCGACTGGATCGTACACTCCTCGAATGACTGAACCTGCGGCAAAAAAGAGGTGAAATAGAGCTTGCCTTGCAGCACAACCCCAGACCCCATCGACTTCTCTCCTGACTCGGCTAGCCAATATTTCCAACCCAATTTACTGGTAATGGCAGCTCTCAAACTAAGCTGGTCATTGGTGTCCGTGACACCAGCCAGAGGATCAACCGATACGTCATACAAGTCCGTCATCGTGATAGGGGCTGGAGCAGCAGTGTTATAACTCTTGGTAACTACCCCGTAGTCACGCAACATAAAATAGGCGTTTTGCACGGTAGACTCGGACGATGGGCGGTTTCGATCACCAGAACCAATCAGCACTGCATCGAATGGCCTATCTTTGAACGAGAAATAATCTTCGCCACTAATTACCGTCTTGGTCACTTGCTTGTTTATAGTACGTACCAATACAGGCTGAGTGAAAAAGCGGCGGTCATTAGCCTGTACATCATCAGACCCAAGACTGGCAAACTTGAAAATACTCCAGGAGCTAGTACTGGTTGAAGGCATATCCAGGCGCCAGATATTGCCGCCTGTATCACCAGCATAAATTCGGTCAGTTTTCCCATCACCATCACTGTCTAGAGTGGAAACTGACCCCGGCATGCTATCAACCATCGCAGTCACCTGCTTGTTGGTACTGGAGCCAGCTCCAGGTGTTGCGCTGAACACAAGAGCACCACTATTGGCATCGACCATGTAGACGCCCATACCCTTGCTGTCAGAGCTACCTATCCCGACTTTACTCTTATTGACATCGTAACCACCGGAAAAAACCATCACCAATCGCTTGTTGCTCGGAGGAGCATCCCAAGGAATATAAGCCACCTCCGGTACTGACCAGGTTTCCCCCAGTAATGAGAAGCCCACAGTCTGACTATTGATCGTCCATTTCAAACTGGGGGCATCTGGATTGGTAATATCGAGTGCATAGTAGCTACCCCCCCCCCCTCGCAAACCGAAAAGCAGCCAGACAAAGTCTCCCTCTGATGCCTTGATAACACCATTCCTATTGGCATCCTTGATCAACGCAACCGGTGAAGCATCAACACCGTAGATATGATCGCCAGACTCGGCATTGAGACGTAGAGCTTCTTGCCTGGGCAACAGTTCATAGGGGATCATGGCCCAGCTTTCATCAACCGTACTACCGAGATCTTTGAACATATGCAGGAAACCAGCATTGGTTCCCATCAGGATCCGCAAGTCAGGAGTACAGGTGCTCTGGCCTGAAGCAATGGAGCAACCATAATTGACCACCAAAGGACGAGAGTGCAGGGGGTCTCCCACTATGTACGGCCGAATAGTGGTACTGGCATCATAATCTTCATCGTCCACATCGACACCTTTTGTCCAGTCGATCTGTCCGTCAAGCTCGGTGGCACTGGCCAACCGCATGTAGCTGGCCAAATTGTCGGCAGAGCCTGCGATCGACACCAAATTGGCTTTGTTAAAAGCGTCCAATCGCTTGGGCGATGCAACCGTATTGATCACATAAAGATTACGATTGGTCTTCTCTGCCAACATGGCCTGCACGCCGCCCTTGGCAACCAGATTGCCATCCCGTTCCGATGACCAATAGGTCTGAGCCTGATCCAGAATGGAACCATCTACCTTGATGGCGGGCAAACCGTTAACATCTGCCACATACCCATCACCAGACAAAACCAGCTTCTTCAGGTTACCCTTCCAGCGCGGCCCGGTATCAGGCTCGAACATGGCGTAATAGATATTATTGAGGCTGCGAGTCCGGTCAAAGTTGTTAGTGGTGATAGCTGGCGACACCAGAGAGGTGTTTATCCGCAAAATGGCTAACAGGGAAGACCGCAACGCCTGAGTGAGCGCTTCAGCACTGACCGCAGGGTAATATTGACCGCCTCCACGTCTCGCCGTTTCTGCCAGCAGATTGCCCGCCCCAGAGATCGCGTCATCACCAAATCCCACGGTAAACGTGGTAACAGTCTGCTTGCCGGGCGATGAAGTGTTTACATCCTTGTTCTTCATGTAGCCAGCCATCGCTGCCAGATAGCTCTTGGAAGTGCCGGAACCATATCCCACAGTTGAGCCGTAGGCAGCCCGTTCATCTGGGCTTAGCGAATCCGTCAACGCTTTTACTGCACTATCAGCAGCCGTATCGCTGGTAGGCGCTCCATCAGTGACATAGATGACATAGCCATTATTTGAACATTTGTCATAAGGCGAGGTGTAAGTACCTTCCGGATCTTCAGCAAGCTTGTCCCGCGTACCACCTTGCTTGCCATACAGTACAGATTGCCCTCCGTAGAAACGATAAGCCTCATAGAGGGTTTCACATAATGGCGTATTGGTCGTAGCCGACAGGTCTTCCACAGTATTGAGCAAGTCCTGTTCGGCAGTAATGGTGCCGACAATATCGTCGTTACTGAGAATGCGGCGTACCACTCTACCACCATTGGTGCTGGTACTATTGTTGGTATTGAAGATGGCCAAGCCGAAATCAACCCCAGGAGTGGAGGAGATCACCGACTTGACCGCATCCTTGGCGATACGCAAGCGTGATTCAACGGCATAACCCGTCGGCCCGTAATACCAGCGAATATAGTTGGCCGTGTAGAGAGTTACACTGGTATTGCTACCCGATGTGGCATTATTGGCATTAGCGGTGTAATACCACTCGCCGCGAGTGTTGCTGGTTTTGTCGACCGGATAACCATCGCCGACAGCCCCCACCTCCAGCGTTCCGTTGAAAGGATTGGCAGGATTGCGGTTCTGAATATCCTGCTTGCAGTCGACAATGGTGATGTCATCTTCGTACTCGCCAGAGATGGTCTCCCAATCCCCCTGACGAGGTAATCCATTGCGATAACTTGAATAGACATACGTCCAGACTTGGGACTGAAAATAACCGACCGTGCTTAGGGGGGTCTTTGATGAGGCGCAAGCATTGATGCTGTCGCGAAAACGCCGAGAACTATTGATGGCGGGCACAGAACCATCGGTCGAATAATAGATATAATTAAGCGAGTTACTGGTATCAGGATCTCGGTTCAGCGCTGGGTAGACAGTGGCAGGATTATACTTTTCCCGCTCCAGCGCCATGGTTTCGGCCATACTGCCAGAGTTGTCGAAGATAATCAGCACCTTGGGCCGATAATCTCCCGCTTTCGAGAAGTCATAGATGAACAGTTCGGTATCATCCGAGTAAGCATCGCTGGCGACAGCTGGCACACTAAGTGCACACAGGGCCATCAGCCACAGTTTTCCATGATGTAACATCGCTGTCGCTCCTATTCAGCCGTCTTTAACAATGGCTGTTCGACTCCAACCGTCCACGTCATAGGACGCCCCTGTTTTCCGTACGTTTGGCTTGCCTCTAGCTCTACATAACGGCAGGCTGGTATGACGTTCTTGCTGGTCGCGTCAAATCGGCGCTTGCACACTGTTTCACTTCTATATTGCATGGTGGCATTACCCATAGAGCCACTCACTGTTGACGTTGCCGTCGAAACAGAAGGCATCTGAGCAATCTGGGTAGCAAGCCCTGCTTGCTGCATGGCGCCACCTATGATGCCCTCTACTCTGTGTTCGACTTGCTGTAACGCTGCCGCCGCTCCACTAGCACGTAAATCCATGCCCCCAGATTGCATCAACACCACGGCAATCAAAGTCAAAGGGGCCAGAATCACCAGCGCCACGATCAATGCCACGCCACGTGAATGCTTCACTACCCACCTCCCGCCATCACCATGGGATTACGCAGTACCACAGTACTTTCCAGCAACAAGCGTCGAAACCCATCCCCATTGCCAGCCACGCTGATATCTCCCAGTTGATAGACATTGTTGTTGGTATAGCGACTGGATGCCTGCAGCGAGCGCACAAGCAAAAAAACACGGACTGCGATGACCCGCCCCTCGCCCCACTCTTGCGAGGTGACTGCATCTATGGAGGAGAACTTGTCTACACGCCCATCTGGCACATTGCTTGTATCGACCCCAAACAACAGCACCATGCGTTCAATACCATCAACCAAAGCCCCAGATATCAACCAAGAACCGCCATCAGCAGTGAGGATACGCTTGCGCAGTTCAAAACCCCCACGACCATTAGGCGAGAGGTAATAGACATGATGCTGGTACTCCCAAATCTGACGCATCGGCATGGCAGCCTCGGAAGGCGCAGCCTCATTACCTCTGAATAAATGAGCCTGTTGAGTATTGGTGGCCATATAGAAACGATTGGCATCCAGTCCTCCTGTCACCGGATTGCCAATCAGGCGCTTGATACTGATAACATCCGAGCCGGCAACGCGAGTAGAGGATGAGATACAGGCAAAACCACTCATGGTGCCTGCAGCACTGATATGAGTAACCCACAGCGGGCGTACTGGAAAAAGGTTGGAGGGTAGACTCCCTTCATTTCTCTCATCCAGACAGTCATTTGTCACGGCAGCATCAGCAGACAAAGTGAGCTCATCACCCGCAATCAGAGCCCCCCCCGTGAAATCCCCCCAAAACCCGGCCCAGCGTAAATCCTGAGTGATGAGACGCATGGCAATTCGACCATTTTCGAGCAGCTCACTCTGATCGAAGGACTCATTGGTGGTAGCGCGTGAGGCCACAAAAATACTCATCACCCCACCGAGCAGAAAAACACCAATCACCATTGCGATGAGCCATTCAACCAGCGTAAACCCATGATGTTTCATAGCGTCGTCATCAGAACAAACTGACGCCTCGTTAAATCAACACCTGCAATTCCACATGCCGTCGTAATCGTTGACGCAACGCCATTTGCCCCATCATGAGATGATTCACGTCCAGCCCAAAAAATTGAGACCGTCAATGCATTACTGGCTCCCTTGATAATGCAGCCGGTGGGATTTTGTAATGTTGCGCCGGCCCCCGAAGCAGCACTTCCCATTAATGACTGTCGCCAATAATAGAGATCGAGATCCCGTAACTGAGCATCGCTACAGCTGCTCATAGTGCCATTTTCATTAGCGCAGGATGGCAATGATGAAGTGCCAGCGCTGACAATCCAGGTATTGTTAGCTTGTGACTCCCAGACTCCACGGTTGACTCTGAGCCTCTCAACCATATCGTTAGCCAACCAACTGGCTATTGTGCGCTGTCGGGCTTCATATCCGGAAAACTTCGACTGAGCCTGCATAGCAACCAGTCCCAGCAAGCCAAATGACAACACTACTGCAGCTATCATCACCTCCAGCAGGCTGAATCCTCTCTCATGTGATGAAACATGAATGGCCATGGCTATTCCCAACAGCTATTGCTAGCTGCACCGGAAGCACTTTTGACACCCAACTGATTAATGGAAAACACCGTGCAATCGGTATCTTTAGCTTGGGCCGTCGCCGCGCCGGCACTGGCTGACAAGGTGTAGGTGTTACCTGATACGGCAATGGATAATTGATACAGGCCATTCTCAGATGCACTACTGATACCAAGAGCAGCAGCAGAGGATGCATACTGATTGAAATCCATAAAATAGGTTTCTTGCCGATTGGCCGCATTCAACAGCATGCTCTTGGCTTCGACACGATGACTGGTCAGCACATATTGCTGATAGGCGGGATAAGCGATGGTGCCAAGAATCGCCACGATGGCGATGACAATCATCAACTCAATAAGAGAAAAGCCACGAAAGTATCCAATCATATCCCATCCTTGGTGACAGACTGCTTCATAAGTTTAACGCCGAGCCTGTCTCATGAACAAACCCGGCGTCATTATCAACACACTTTATTCTTAAGCCTTCCTGGCTGCACTCAAATTATTCTAAGTTCGGGAGGAACCTCAAAGACTACGTTCTCTTCACGGCCAGGATGCTCGGCGACCACCTTGCCTCCCAGCTCCCGCAGGCGGGCGATCACGTTTTGCACCAGCACCTCGGGGGCGGATGCGCCAGCGGTGACGCCAATCGCCTTCACGCCTTCCAGCCAGCTCGCCTCAATCATCGACGCATCGTCGATAAGATAGGCTCTGGCGCCCACCTTCTCGGCCAGCTCGCGCAGACGGTTGGAGTTGGAGGAGTTGCGAGACCCCACCACCAACATGGCGTCCACCAGCCCTGCCATCTCCCGCACCGCATCCTGACGGTTCTGGGTGGCGTAGCAGATATCGTCCTTGCGCGGCCCCTGGATCTTGGGGAAGTACTTGCGCAACGCATCGATGACGTCAGAGGTCTCATCCACGCTCAGGGTGGTCTGGGTGACAAAGCAGAGGTCATCCGGATTCTTCACCTTGAGCTTGGCGACATCTTCCGGCGTCTCCACCAGATACATGCCGCCTTCGCGATTCTCGTACTGCCCCATGGTCCCGATCACCTCGGGGTGACCGGCGTGGCCGATGAGCACCGCCTCGGAGCCCTTGCGGCTGGCTCGATGCACCTCCATATGAACCTTGGTCACCAGCGGACAGGTGGCATCGAATACCTTGAGGGCGCGGGACTTTGCCATCTCGCGCACTGTCTTGGCCACGCCGTGAGCAGAGAAGATGACGATGCTGTCGTCCGGCACCTCGTCCAGCTCCTCGACGAAGACAGCGCCCGCATCTTTCAACTTGTTCACTACATACCGGTTATGCACCACTTCGTGGCGGACATAGATGGGGGCACCGAACTTCTCCAGCGCGCTCTCGACAATGCTGATGGCGCGATCAACACCAGCGCAAAAACCGCGAGGGTTAGCGAGCAGAATATCCATTAATGCACCTTCTCCTCATCATCAACGCCCAGGATCTCCACCTCGAAGGTGACGGTATGACCGGCCAGCGGGTGGTTGAAATCGACCGTTACCGACATCCCGGCTACCGCCCGGATGATGCCCGGCAGCTCGCTGCCATTGGGCTGATCGAACAGGATGATGGTGCCGACTTTTGGCTCCACATCGGCGCCAAATTTGGCACGGTCGAGATGGTAGATGTTGTCGGGATTGGAGAGACCAAATGCCTCCTCTGGCGCCAGCGTAAAACTCTTGCGCTCCCCTTCGCACAGGCCCAGCAGGCACTGCTCAAAGGTGGGGGTCAGGCTGCCATCGCCCATCCGCAGGCGGGCAGGTTTGCCGTGCAGCGCCGTGCTGTCGGCAACCGAGCCATCTTCCAGCTTGATGGAGAAGTGGAACAGCACGCTGCTGTTAGCGGTGATCTGCTGGCTCATGCCTGCTCCTTTTTCTCACCACGGAAACCGTCCAGCACAATCATGGCGGCCCCGATAAAGATAAAGCTGTCGGCCAGATTGAATGCCGGCCAGTGCGCACGCTGCCAGTAGAAGTCGAGGAAATCGACCACATGGCCCAGCACCAGTCGATCAAAGACGTTGCCGAGGGCGCCGCCGATGATGAGTGAATAGGCGATACCGCTCCAACGCTGGGTCACCGACTGCTTGCGCAGCCAGTGGATCAGCAATCCACAGATGGCAAAAGCTAGCACCGCGAAGAACCAGCGCTGCCAGCCCCCCTGATCAGCCAGAAAGCTGAATGCGGCGCCCTTGTTGTAGACATGAACCAGGTTGAAGAAGGGGGTGATCTCCACCCCCGGGTAACCAAATGGCAGCAACTTGACCACGGCGAGCTTGCTCGCCTGGTCCAGTACAAAGGCCAGCACTGCCAGCCACAGCCAACGCAGGCCGCTTTTATGTTGAGTCATGTTCATCAGGCAAATTGACGCGTTTCGCCGTCACCCTCAACGTTGGTCACACAGCGACCACAGATCTCTTCGTGACCCGCGATAGTGCCCACATCTTCTACATGGTGCCAGCAGCGGTCGCACTTGGCGGCGGCAGACTGGGCCACGCTCAGCCACAGGTCATCACGCTCGGTCGCCACAGAGCCTTCCGGCGCAGAGTCAGCCACGACCACCTTGGCCTTGGAGGTGAGCAGCACGAAGCGCAGCTCATCAGCCAGGGCGTTCAGGCGTGCAGCCAGCTCCGGCTTGGCGAACAGGGTCAGTTCGGCCTGCAGAGAACCGCCGATGCGCTTCTCGCCACGGGCCACTTCCAGCGCCTTGTTCACTTCACCACGCACGGTGAGGATCTCGGCCCAGAAATCGTCGTTGAGGGTTTCACCCGCTTCCAGCCCGAACAGGCCGTCGTACCACTCTTCGGTGAAGACGAACTCGCCGCGCTCACCCGGCAGCAGGGCCCAGATTTCATCAGCGGTGAAGCTCATGATCGGTGCCATCCAGCGCACCATGGCCTCGGCAATGTGATAGAGGGCGGTCTGGCAGGAGCGACGGGCCAGGCTGTCAGCCTTGGCGGTGTACTGGCGATCCTTGATGACGTCCAGATAGAAGGAGCCCATCTCGATGGAGCAGAACTGCATCAGCTTCTGAGTTACGCCGTGGAAGTTGTACTCGTCGAATGCCGCCATGATCTCGGCCTGTACCGCTTTGGCACGACCCACAGCCCAGCGATCCACCACCACCATGTCGGCAGGCGCCACCATGTCGGTCGCCGGATTGAAGCCGTTCAGGTTGGCCAGCAGGAAGCGGGCTGTATTGCGAATACGACGATAAGCATCGGCAGAGCGCTTGAGGATCTCGTCGGAGACAGTCATCTCGCCGGTGTAGTCAGTGCTCGCTACCCACAGACGCAGGATGTCTGCACCCAGCTTGTTCATTACGTCCTGCGGGCTCACCACGTTGCCGATGGACTTGGACATCTTGCGACCCTGACCATCCACGGTGAAGCCGTGAGTCAGCACCTGGTTGTAGGGAGCCTTGTCTTTCATGGCCACACCGATCATCAGGGAGGACATGAACCAGCCACGGTGCTGGTCAGAACCTTCCAGATACATGTCGGCCGGCTTGCCGTTGAACTCGGGACGGGCATCAACCACGGAGGCGTGGGTAGAACCGGAGTCAAACCAGACGTCGAGGGTGTCAGGCACCTTGTCATACATGTCGGCGTCGCTACCCAGCAGCTCAGCCTTGTCCAGATCCCACCATGCCTGAATGCCGGACTGCTCGACCCGCTTGGCTACTTCATGCATCAGGCGCACGGATTCCGGATGCAGTTCCTGGGTCTCTTTGTGGACGAACAGGGAGATAGGTACACCCCAGGTACGCTGACGAGAGATACACCAGTCAGGACGGTTCTCGACCATCGCCTGAATGCGGTTTTTACCCCAGGCCGGTACCCAGCCGCTCTGGCCTTGCTGGGCAATGCCGTCTTTCTCGATGCGCTCGATCTCTTCCAGCGCGCGCTTGCGCAAACCTTTCTGCTCCATGCTGATAAACCACTGCGGAGTAGCACGGAAGATGATCGGGGTCTTGTGACGCCAGCAGTGCGGATAGGAGTGGTTGAACACCTTGTGATGCAGCAAGGCGCCGCGCTCGGTCAGCACTTCGATCACGGAGGCATTGGCCTTGAACACATGCTGGCCGGCAAACAGTTCGGTATCCGGCAGGTAAACACCGTTGCTGCCAACCGGGTTGGCCACTTCCAGACCGTATTTCTGACCGACCACGAAGTCTTCCTGACCGTGGCCAGGGGCGGTGTGTACAGCGCCGGTACCGGCATCCAGGGTGACGTGGTCACCCAGTACCACAGGCACGTCGAAGCTGTAGAAGGGGTGGTTGAAGCGCAGCAGCTCAAGCGCGGCGCCCTTGGCGTAACCCAGATTGTGGAACTTCTCGATACCGGCGCGATCCATGACGTCCTTGACCAGCTCGGCGGCCAGGATCAGACGCTCGGGGTGCTCACCTTCAACCTGCACCAGTGTGTAATCCAGATCGGCGTGCATGGCGATGGCGCGGTTGGCTGGCAGGGTCCACGGAGTGGTGGTCCAGATCACCGCAGAGATCGGGCCCTTGCCGGTGTGGCCTTCGGCGCAGTCAAACTTGGCGGCAACAGATGCCTCATCGACGGCCTTGAAGCGCACATCGATGGAGGGGGAGTTTTTGTCGTAGTACTCAACCTCGGCTTCAGCCAGGGCGGAGCCGCAATCGGTACACCAGTGCACCGGCTTGGAGCCTTTGTGCAGGTGGCCGTTTTCAACGATCTTGGCCATGGAGCGGATGATGTTGGCTTCGGTGCCAAAATCCATGGTCAGGTAGGGGTGTTCCCAGTCACCCAGCACACCCAGACGGATGAAGTCGGTCTTCTGCGCTTCGATCTGGGTCTTGGCGTATTTGCGGCACTCGGCGCGGAATTCGGCAGCGGAAACCTTCTCGCCCGGCTTGCCGACCATGCCTTCCACTTTCAGTTCGATAGGCAGACCGTGGCAATCCCAACCCGGCACATAGGGGGAATCGAAACCGGAGAGGCCCTTGGACTTGATGATGATGTCTTTGAGGATCTTGTTGACCGAGTGACCGATGTGAATGTTGCCGTTCGCATAGGGGGGGCCATCATGCAGAATGAAAGAAGGCTTGCCCGCTTTGGCGCGGCGAATAGCGCCGTAGAGATCCTGATCATACCAACGCTTCAGCATGTTGGGTTCGCGCTTGGCCAGATCGCCACGCATCGGAAACTCGGTTTCCGGAAGATTCAGGGTGTGTTTATAGTCGCTCATCAGTCCTGGGTTCCCTTCTTTTCTAAAAGAGTGCTGGGTAAATTGAATTGTGGCAGCCCGAACCAGGCTCGGGCCGCCAGGGCATCTCGTTCGATCTGCTCTTTCAAGGCAGTGAAAGAGGCAAACTTCTGCTCTTCGCGCAGCTTGTGGCGAAGCAGCACCTTGACCTGCTGACCATATAGATCACCAGAAAAATCAAATAGATGTACTTCCAATCTGGCTTGTGTACCGCTCAAGGTCGGCCGTACACCCACATTGGCTACACCGGGGAAGGTCTTGCCGGAACATATCACTTCCACCGCAAACACGCCACCGACCGGGATCACCTGACGCTTGAGGGCCAGATTGGCGGTGGGAAAACCTATGGTGCGCCCCAACTTGTCGCCGTGGGCCACCCGGCCGCTGATGGTATAGGGACGGCCAAGCATCAGCTCCACTTCCGCCATCCGGCCCGCCTTGAGGGCTTCACGCACCAGGGTGCTGCTGACCCGCTGCCGTTCAAGCTGGAAGCTCTGGGTACTGATCACCTCGAAGCCGAAGCGATGGCCCGCCGCCTCCAGCAGGTGGAAGTCACCCTCCCGCCCCTTGCCGAAGCGAAAATCATCGCCGACCACCAGATAGCGCACTCCGAGTTTCTCCACCAGCAACTGCTCGATGAATGTCGAAGCCGCCTGCTCGGCAAAGCGGTGGCTGAAGCGCACACATAGCATGCGGTCGATATGCAGCCCCTGCAGCGCTTCATACTTCTCCCGCAACCGGCTCAGCCGAGCGGGCGCTGCCGTGCCGGCAAACAGTTCCAGCGGCTGCGGTTCGAACAGCATGACGCAGGCGGGCAATCCCAGCTGGGCCGCTTTCTCCTTGAGACGTGCCAATACCGCATGGTGACCCTGATGAACCCCATCAAAGTTGCCAATGGTTAATACACATCCCCGGTGACGGGGCTTGAGATTGTGAATGCCGCGAATAAGCTCCATCAGTGCCTTGTGCGTTGCTGCCATGGAAATCGGCGGATTATATATCAGGCAGCAGGCAGGGTCAGCCCTCATAGCCTGATTTCAACTATCCGGGCCCAAGCCCGCCCATCTGCGGCGCCATGAGGCACTATCCCCATGGCACCGCAGGATCACGACTACTGCTGCCCCGATTTAAGGTGACGCGGCCGAATGCCCAGCAGTAGCAACACCACGGCATAGACCGCAGCCCCCAGCGACAGCAGCATGGTCAGCTGCAAACTGGCCTTACCCATGTTCCATGCCCCCCACTGGGCCAAGTCTGGCGACAGATAGGCGAGCACGCTCCCCATCAGCACGCTGGCGACCAGCAGCTTGAGGCAGAACACGCCGGTATGGCGGGAGGGACGATAGACGCTCTGCTGGTACAACCCCTTGAACAGCAAAGCCGCATTCAGAGTGCCCGAGCAGGCGGTCGAGAGCGCCAACCCCACGTAACCGAGCGGGTAGATGAAGATGAGGTTGCAGACCATGTTGGCAATCATCGACATCACCCCGATCCGCACCGGCGTCTTTGTGTCCTGACGGGCGTAGTAACCGGGCGCCAGCACCTTGATCAGCATCAGGGAGAGCAGACCGGTAGTGGAGGCCAGCAGGCTGGCGCTCGACATGGCCACTTCATGCAGGCCAAATTCGCCGCGCATGAACAGCACTCGCAAAATGGGCTCGCGCATCACCGCAATGCCTATCATGGCGGGCAGGCCGAGCAGCATCACCATCCGCACCCCCCAATCCATGGTGCGGGAGAAGTCGGCCGGATCGGCATCCACATGCTTCTTGGCCAGCGCAGGCAGGATCACGGTACTGATGGCCACCGCAAAGAGGCCGAGGGGGAACTCCAGCAGACGATCCGAGTAGTAGAGATAGCTGATGGCACCGGTCGCCAGGAAGGAGGCGAGCATAGTGTTGACCAGCAGGTTGATCTGGCTGACCGATACCCCGAACAGGGCAGGGATCATCAGGGTGCGGATCTTCACCACCCCAGGGTGATTCCATCCCCACTTGGGCCATACCAGCATGTTGATTTGGCGCAAAAAGGGGTACTGGAACAAAAACTGCACCAAACCACCCAAAAAGACACCAATCGCCAGCGAGATCTCAGGTTTGTCCATCAGTGGCGCAATCCACCAGGCCGCCGCAATCATGGTGATGTTGAGAAACACCGGCGTAAACGACGAGACCGCAAAGCGGCCGAAGGTGTTGAGGATGGCCCCCGCCATGGCGGTAAAAGTGATAAACCAGAGGTAGGGGAAGGTGATTTTGAGCATCAGACTGGCGAGCTCGAACTTCTCGGCCGCAGGGCCGCCATGCAGCCAGTCCCAGAACCAGCCCCAGCCAAACAGCGCGGTCAGCACACCCGACCCCAGCACACCGAGCAGGGTGACCACAGTCACTATCCCCCCCAGTGTGCCCGCCACCGCCGCCAGCAATTCACGCACTTCCCCCTCGTCGCCATTTTTCTTGTACTCCGTCATCACGGGAACAAAGGCCTGGTTGAAGGCACCTTCGGCGAACAGACGACGCAGAAAGTTGGGAATGCGATTGGCAAAAAAGAAGACGTCGGCGGCCACCCCGGCACCGAGCAGATTGGCGATGACTACATCGCGAACCAAGCCCATTACGCGGGATGCCAACGTCATTCCGGACACTATCATGCCGGATTTGATCAATTTCTTACTCAAGACGAGGCCTCTGGAACTGTCAGAATGAAAAGAATGCTGCTAGAATCGGCCGACAGTTTAACCGTCTCCCTACTGACACACCACCGGGAGGCGGTGTTTATTTGCACAAATCATTTGACAATATGTGGTTGGAAGGGCATATTTCCGGGCCTTTTCAATACACTCGCTAAGACAGTTTTAGGAGTTTTACCTTGGCTAACATCAAATCTGCTAAGAAGCGCGCTCTTCAGTCAGAAAAACGCCGTCAGCACAACGCCAGCCGTCGTTCCATGACCCGTACCTACCTGAAGAAAGTCATTGCTGCTATCGCCTCTGGCGACAAAGCTGCTGCGACTGCCGCTTTCGCTGTTGCTCAGCCGATCATGGATCGTATGGCGACCAAAGGCCTGATCCACAAGAACAAAGCAGCTCGTCACAAGAGCCGCCTGTCTGCCCAGATCAAAGCTATGGCTTAATCAGCTTCTGCTGATCAAAGCTGAAAAAACCGGCCTTAGTGCCGGTTTTTTATTTATCTGCGCTGCAATAAAGTCGATGCAGCAAACTGATCATTTCACGCACCTCATGGCTGCGCAGCGAATAGTAGACCGTCTGGGCCTCTTTGCGCGTCGTCACCAGCTCATCCCGCCGCAACAGCGCAAGATGCTGTGACAAGGCCGACTGACTCAATCCCAATCGCTCGTTGAGCTCCCCCACCGACAGTTCGCGCTCCAGCAACTGGCACAGAATAAACAGTCGCCGTTCGTTGGCCAGCGCCTTGAGCAAGGCCACCGCTTTACTCGCATTGGCTTCCATCTCTTCAAGTTGCATCACATCTCTCCTCTACCACTGATCGCCGATGATACGTGGTGACGGGTCGTTTTAAAACGACAGGGTGGCCGGCTGGATGGCGGAGAAATTCTCCTGCCCGGAAAAGAGAAAGGTAAAATCGCTCTCACAGACCCGCTTCACCGCCGGATGCTGGATCATCCGCTCGGCGAAGATGACGTAATACTCCTCCATCAGATCCTGGGTTTCCCCGATCAGCATCACCCCCTCACCCTCGAGGATCTCCTCCCGATAGATAGTCGGGGCCATGAAGATGCCCTGATTGAAGAAGCCAAACGCCTTCATCAAGGCGGCATCATCAAACTCGCCAAGAATGCTGGGGGAGACACCCTGCTGTTCGAACCACTGGGTTAGCTGACGCCCCATGGCGGTACGGCGACCGGGGATCAGCAGCTTGCGCTCTTCCAGACAGGCTGGAAAGGGCTTTTCAGGCAGCGGCGCCTTGCAGAAGAAGCTGACGCCACAGCCGCCCAACCGCTTGGAGAGCAGTCCCGCATGCTGGCTGGAGTCCACCGGACAGTCGGAGAGGATCATATCGAGCTTGTGCTCGCTCAGCTGCTCCAGCAGCAGTTCGTGGGTCGATTCAAAACAGCGCAGATGGATGGAACCATCATTGGGGATGACAGAGAGCAGCACGCGGCTGGCAAGACGCTTGGAGAGGGCATCGGCGATGCCGACGTCGAACAGGATCTGGCTCTCCTTGCGGTAGTTGACGATATCGAGCATCTCGTAGGAGAGGCTGAACATCTTGTCGGCATAGCGAAACACCAGCTGGCCCAGCTCGGTTGCCTCAAGAGAGCGCCCCTTGCGTTTGAGCAGCTTGCCCCCGAGGCGCTGCTCCAGCAGCTTGATCTGACCGGTGACGGTTTGCGGGGTCAAAAAAAGGGCTTCCGCTGCCTGGGTAACGGAGCCCTTCTTCTGAGTCATCCAGAAATAGTAGAGATGGTTGTAGTTAAGGTGTGACATCCGATGGGGTTCCCGCTTGACGCGGACTCCGGTAGCAGCTGAGTTCAACCGCCAGAATGTCATACATGTCGCTAACCGAGTCAACCTTGTTCGCGCCAAACTGCTCCATCAGACTGGCCTTGAGGCGTGCCTTGTCCGGCATCCGGTCAGCGCAATAACGCTTGTTGGAGCGCTTGACCATCTCGCCAGCCCGGCTGCTTAGCGCCCGCTCGGAGAAGGTCTCGCCAAAACGCGCCTTGGCCTGCTTGTCCCCCAGCAGCAGGGCACTGTCTACCACTCCGTTCAGATAGGCAGAGCAGTTCGCCGAAGCGGCGTCCTGCTTGCAATCCTCCAGCCCGCCGGCCCAGACCTCGGGGCTCAACAACAGCATCAACAACCCTGTATGCAACTTCATAGTCCCTCCGTACTCTGTTCGCCTTCACCCTTGGGAAGGGCCATGCGCAAGGCCAGATAGCCGACTACCGCCGCCATGGTGGAGCCCACCAGGATCCCGAGGCGAGAGTAGCTGCCGTAATCCAGCCCACCGTGCTCGAAGGCGAGCGACGCGATAAACATCGACATGGTGAACCCGATGCCACAGAGGATGCTGACCGCAAAAATCTGCTTGAAGTTGACCCCGGGCGGCAACTGGGCGATGCCCAGCTTGACCGACAGCCAGCTGATGGTGAACACCCCGAGCGGCTTGCCGATAAACAGCCCCAGCATGATCCCCATAGGTACCGGACTCAGCAGGGAGGAGAGACCAATCCCCTCCAGCGATACCCCTGCGTTGGCAAAAGCAAACAGCGGCAGGATCAGATAGGCACTCCAGGGGTGCAGCTGATGCTCCAGATACTTGAGCGGCGAGGCGTAACGCTTGCCGTTAAGCGGAACCATAAAGCCCACCACCACACCCGCCAAGGTCGCATGGACACCAGACTTGAGCACCGCAACCCAGAGCACCAGACCGACCAGCATGTAGAGGCTGATCCTGTCCTCACCACGGCGATTCATCCAAAACAGGGTGAGGGTTGCCAGAATACCGATGGCCAGCGCCTCCAGCGACAACTGTTGGGTATAGAAGAGTGCGATGATGATGATGACGCCGAGGTCATCCATGATAGCCAGCGCCAACAGGAATACCTTGAGGCTCACCGGCACCCGCTTGCCAAGCAGCGCCATCACCCCGAGGGCAAAGGCAATGTCGGTCGCAGCCGGGATCGCCCAGCCAGCGCGCGCCACTTCATCCGAATAGTTGAAAAAGGCGTAGATCAAGGCCGGAGCCAGCATGCCGCCCACCGCCGCGATGGCCGGGAAGGTCGCCTGAACCCGGGTCGAGAGCGCCCCTTCCAGCATCTCTCGTTTCACTTCCAGGCCAACCAGCAGGAAGAAGATCGCCATGAAGCCATCGTTGATCCAGAGCAGCAGCGGCTTGTTGATGTCGAGTGCCGCAATGCGCACCTGCACCGGCGTGTCGAGAAACGCCTGATACCCGCCAGCCAGCGCGGTATTGGCTAAAATCATTGCCAGCATGGCAGCCATGATCAGAATAATTCCGGAGGCGGCCTCCAGCTTCAGGAACTTTTTGATTACGTCACTCATGGTTAAATTTTCCACCGTATTGCTTTGGTTTGAGTCTATCCCTTGCAACAACCAATGGAAAATCGTTTCTTGCTGCTCAATACAACGAAAAAACCGAAGGCAAAATAGAACATACCTGCTATAAGCAGGTTTTTCCTCGTCTCTGGCTACCGTCTTATTAATCAATAAAATGAATTTTCAATTATTTAACTGCATAAAAAAGGCGCCCTGAGGCGCCTTGCTATCAGATGGCGACGGGCGCCTTGATGCCTGGGTGGGGGTCATAACCCTCGATCTCGAAATCCTCGAACTTGTAATCGAAGATGGAGTCAGGTTTGCGCTTGATCACCAGGGTCGGCAGCGGGCGCGGCTCGCGGGAGAGCTGCAGAGCTGTCTGCTCCATGTGGTTGGAGTAGAGATGTACATCACCGCCAGTCCAGACGAAGTCACCCACTTCCAGATTGCACTGCTGGGCCATCATGTGGGTCAGCAGGGCGTAGCTGGCGATGTTGAACGGCAGGCCGAGGAACACATCACAACTGCGCTGGTAGAGCTGGCAGGAGAGCTTGCCGTCCGCCACATAGAACTGGAAGAAGGCGTGGCAGGGAGCCAGCGCCATCTTGTCCAGTTCGCCCACGTTCCAGGCGGATACGATGATACGGCGCGAATCCGGGTTGTGCTTGATGTCATCCACCGCCTTCTGGATCTGGTCGATGACAGACCCGTCAGCGGCAGGCCAGGAGCGCCACTGAGCACCGTAAACCGGCCCCAGATCGCCATTCTCGTCGGCCCACTCATCCCAGATGCTGACGCCGTTTTCCTTCAGATAGGCGGTATTGGTATCGCCATTGAGGAACCAGAGCAGCTCGTGAATGATGGAGCGCAGGTGGCATTTCTTGGTGGTGACCAGCGGGAAACCTTCCGCCAGATTGAAGCGCATCTGATGGCCGAACAGGGAGACAGTACCGGTGCCGGTACGGTCAGACTTGACGGTCCCCTCATCGAGGATTTTCTGCATCAGGTCGAGATAAGCTCGCATTATTTCGCCTCCTTCACGGCATTACCGAACAACTGCGGACGCTTGTAGGCGGCCCAGATCATCAGGGCACCGGCGATAATCATCGGGGTGGAGAGGATCTGGCCCATGCTGATCTCCTGGAAGTAGAGACCGAGCTGGCTGTCCGGCTGGCGCACAAACTCCACAAGGAAGCGGAACAGGCCGTAGAACAGCAGGAACATGCCGGAGATGGCGCCGCGCGGCGGATTCTTGCGCCAGAACAGGTTGAGGATGATGAACAGCACCACCCCTTCCAGTGCGAACTGGTAGAGCTGGGAGGGATGACGCGGCTCGGGGCCGGCCTCCGGGAAGATGATGGCCCAGGGCACATCGGTGACCCGGCCCCACAGCTCGCCGTTGAGGAAGTTGCCGATCCGGCCAACGCCGAGACCGAACGGAATGAGCGGTGCCACAAAGTCGGCCACGGTGAAGAAGTGGCGCTTGGTCTTGTGAGCAAACCAGATCATCGCGGTGATAACCCCGATCAGGCCACCGTGGAACGACATGCCACCGGTCCAGATCTTGAACAGATAGGTGGGATCCGCGAGGAAGAGATCGAAGTTGTAGAACAGCACGTAACCGACACGACCACCGAGGATCACCCCGAGGAAACCGTAGAACAGCAGATCCGACACTTCGTTGCGGGTCCAGCCGCTGTTCGGTGCATCGGCGCGACGGCCGGCAAGCCACATGGCAAACGCGAAACCGAACAGGTACATGAGACCATACCAGCGTACCGATAGTGGTCCCAAACTGAATGCTACGGGATCAATCTGCGAGAAAACCCAATATCCATCGTGCTGCATATGCGGCCCCAGTCAAAATAAAAGCCGCATTTTCCGATCATTCGTCAGCAGGGACAAGGCATGATTATCAATCACTCTGTTTCGATTTATGACCGGCTCGCAGCAAACCGCCCAAACCATGCTCCTCCAGATAGCGGGCAAACAGGCCGCGCAGTACGTGGGGGTTGTCATGTTTGAGGCCATCGGCCATCAGTTCGGTCAACTCGCTCAGGGTGGATTGACGCAGCACGTACTTGATCCGGGCGATGTTGTGGGTGTTCATACTGAAGCGGCGATAGCCCATGGCAAGCAGCAGCAGTACACCGACCGGATCACCGGCCAGCTCGCCACACACCGACACCGGCTTCTGGTAGCGATGGGAGGCATCAACCAGCTGTTGCAGGGCGCGGATCACCGCAGGATGGAAGGCATCGTAGATGTTGGCAACCCGGGAATTGTTGCGATCTACCGCCAGCAGGTACTGGGTCAGGTCGTTACTGCCCACCGACCAGAAATCGATGAGCGGCGCCATCTCCGGCAAGATAAAGAGGGCTGAGGGCACCTCGATCATCACCCCGAGGCTGGGGTAGCGGATCACCGCATCGCGGCTCGCCGCCTCTTCCGACACCTCCCGCCACGCCTGATCCAGCAGACGACGGGAGGCTTTGATTTCGCTGACGCTGCTGATCATCGGCAGCATGATGGCCAGATTGTCCAGCCCTTCGCTGGCACGCAACATCGCCTTGAGCTGCACCAGAAACAGTTCGGGGTGATCCAGGGTGATCCGGATCCCCCGCCAGCCAAGGAAGGGGTTTTCCTCGACGATGGGGAAATAGGGTAACGGCTTGTCGCCGCCCACATCCAGCGTCCGCATGCAGACCGGCCGGTTGCGGTAGGTCTCCAGAATGCCGCGATAACGGGCAGTCTGTTCCCACTCGGAGGGGAAGCTCTCCTGCAGCATAAAGGGGATCTCTGTGCGATAGAGGCCCACCCCGTCCGCCAGCTGGTTGAGGGAGATCTCGGTATCTGCGCTGAGACCGGCGTTGAGCAGCAGAGAGACCTTGGTGCCGTCGGCGGTCTCGGATGGCAGGTTGTCGACACTGCGCACCAAGGTATCGAGCGCCCGCTCTTCGCTCAGCAGCTGACGATACTCAGTCAGAATCACCTGATTGGGTTCGATGAAGAGATCGCCGCTGTAACCATCGACAACCAGCATGCGACCGCCGATGTCGCCGAGGGGCAGATCGACCCCCATGATGGCGGCGACCCCCATGGCGCGGGCCAGAATGGCGGCGTGGGAGTTGGTCCCCCCCTTGAGTGAGACCACCCCGGTCAGATACTCGCGGGGCACTTCTGCCAGAATGGTGGCGGTCACTTCATCGGCAACCAGCACCACCGGCTCGCCGATGGAGATATGTTCCGGTTCATTCTGCACCAGTCGGCTGATCAGCCGCTGGGCAATATCCTTCACGTCGGTGGAGCGCTCCTGCAAGTAGGGATCCTTCATCCCCTTGAACTGCTCGATCAAGCGATCACTGATGAGCTTGACCGCAGAGACCGCAGTCCAGTGCTCCTTGCTCACCTTGTTGCGGATCGGCTTGATATAACCGGGATCGTTCAGCAGATGGAGGTAGATATCGAAGATCGCCACCGAATCCTGGCTGTAGCTCTCGCGAAAACGCAGCGCCAGACTCTCCAAGTCGTGCCGCACCTCCTCAACCGCCATCTCCAGCCGCGCCAGCTGGCTGGCATGGTCTTCATCCTTGCGCGGGGTAATGGACGAGAGTGCCTTGCGAGGCCGCCACACCCAAGCCTTGGCCATGGCGATGCCGCTGGCACCGGCAATACCGCGCAGCGGCTTGCTCCAGTCGGTCTTCTGCAACCACCCCTTGGCCTGCGCCTGGGCAATCCGCGCCGCCAGCTGGGCCGCCAGGGTGACCATGAAGGACTCTTCCCCCTCATCGAAGCGGCGGCTCTCCTTCTGCTGCACCACCAGAATGCCGACCACCTGACGCTGGTGCATGATGGGGGCGCCGAGGAAGGAGCGGAACGCCTCTTCGGCCACATCGGGCAGGAATTTGAAACTGGGGTGCGCGGGGGCATCGGCCAGGTTGATCAGCTCTTCCCGCTGACCCACCAGACCAACGATGCCCTGCTCGTAGGGCAGGGTCACCTTGCCGACCGCGGACGGAGCCAAGCCGTCGGTAGCTGCCAGGCGATAGCGGCGCACCTCGGGTTCCGAGACATAGACGGAGCAGCAGTCCACTGCCATGGCGTGCCGGGTCTGGCTCACCAATGCCTGCAAGGCCTGCTCGAGGGTATTGGCCTCGGCCATGCTCTCGACGATACGTCTCAGTTCCGTTAACAACTAATCTGTGCTCCTTAACGGGCGCGATTGCGTCGCCCATCCTTCTTGTTGACCTGCACTGCCGGCACTGGCATCGCCAGCGGGGCAAACTCTTTCATGACCCGGCGGTAAACCTCCCGCTTGAACGAAACGACCTGACGCACCGGGTACCAGAAGCTGACCCAACGCCAGTCGTCAAATTCGGGATGGCCATGACAGCCGAACTGGATCCGCGACTCCTTGCCCGAATTCAGCTGTAACAGGAACCATTTTTGTTTTTGGCCAATACAGACCGGTGAACTGTCCCAGCGGACAAGACGTTTGGGTAAACGGTACTTTAGCCAGTTACGACTGGTGGCCATGATGGTCACATCTTCGGGCTTGAGGCCAATCTCCTCATACAGCTCTCGATACATGGCCTGCTCTGGCGTTTCACCATCATCAACCCCCCCCTGCGGAAACTGCCAGGAGTGCTGCCCATAGCGTTTAGCCCACAACACTTGTCCTTCACGGTTACAGATCACGATACCGACATTGGGACGAAATCCGTCGCCATCAATCACGTGATCACCTTATAAAGGCTGAATCTATAAGGAGATTGTTCCACATTCACTCCGTGGCAGCAAACAAGGAGTGAATCCCCTGTTTCATGAATAACTTTCAATTTCAAACATACTTATAAACAAATCCAAGGATCCGCTCCCCCAAGTTGCCCACCCAGGCTGTGCATAAAGCTGTTAGCAAACGGGTATATACAGTACTTTTTAACTGTACGCGAAAAGTGCCTCTCCGTATTACCACGCGACATAAAATATAAAAAACCATTATTTTTTATAAGCTTGAGGTAAAACAACTGGATCTAGATCCATGTCCCCCCAAGAGCCAGATCCATGATCCGGATTGTGAACAAGTTCAACTGCTCAAAGATCCACCATGGCGAAATTATCCACAGGAGTGGCACAATATCTACCCCGTTCACCCTGTAAAAATGGGGTGGCATTCACAATTTTTTGTAACATATCAGCGACTCCACCCACTTTCATCCACTTATCCAAGATTTCTGTGGATAACTGTGTGTAACATCATGCACAAACCCTTGGACAACTATTTAGAGGTCAAACCAGACCTGGCTTACTGCTCGATAAAACAGACAAAATCCTTTAAAATCATAATGATGAACTGACAGCACCCAAATTCTCTGCATTTGATCTTACCCACTCAGGATCGGTTATAAAAACAGCGATCCTTCTCGGGATCCTCCCCTGTTAGAATATGGTGAGCAAGATGGAGCCAACTATGCCAAGCAATCCCCAATCCGAGCAGGAGTTATTGATCCGCGCCTATGCCATGGCCGGCTTCACGCTGGCGCAGCTGGCCGCCGAGGCTGGTGTCGCAGTGCCCAAAGACCTGCGCCGTGACAAGGGGTGGGTCGGTCAGTTGATCGAGCTGCAACTGGGTGCCAGCGCAGGGAGCAAGCCGGAGCAGGACTTCCCGGAGCTGGGGATCGAACTCAAGACGATCCCCGTGGATCCTCAAGGCAAACCGCTGGAGACCACCTTCGTCTGCGTCGCCCCGCTGATCGGCGTCAGCGGCCAGCGCTGGGAGGAGTCCAACGTGCGCAACAAGCTATCCCGGGTGCTCTGGATCCCGGTGGAAGGCAGTCGGGAGATCCCGGTTGGCGAGCGGCGGGTCGGCATGCCGCTGATGTGGAGCCCGAGTGAAGAGGAAGATCGGCTACTGCGTCAGGACTGGGAGGAGCTGATGGACATGATAGTGCTGGGAGAAGTGGAGCAGATCAGCGCCCGCCACGGCCAGGTGATGCAACTGCGGCCCAAGGCGGCCAACAACAAGGCGCTGACTCGCGCCATCGGCCGCGATGGTCAACCCATCATGACCCTGCCCCGCGGCTTCTATCTCAAGATCGACTTTACCAACAGTTTGCTGCAACGCTATTTTGCCTTGCCGACTTGATCTGCCTTATCAACATCTTTGTCATATGGTGGTATAAAAATAGACAGGAGCCATTTTTAACTCACAGACAAGGAGGCGTCATGCCACTGATCAAACAGTTTTTGAAGTCCAAGCCCGAGGTCAAGGTGACCTTTGCCGTAGAGAAAGAGGCGGCTGCAGGAGCGGAACAGGTGATGCTGATCGGCGAATTCACCCAGTGGCAACCGGTCGAGCTGAAACGCATGAAGAGCGGCGAATTCAAAGCCACCCTCAATCTGCCGACCGACGGCCCGGGTTACTTCGAATATTGCTACCAGCTCATCACCCCGGCAGGGGAAACCCTCTACGAGAATGACTGGGCAGCAGACGACTATGTGCCAGGCCCCTTCGGGCGTGACAACTCGGTGGTGCGAGTGATCCAGTAATGGCAACAAGATAACCAATTGACGGATACAAAAAAGGCTCGCCATTGGCGAGCCTTTTCACTACCTGTCGAGCTATTTGCCGACATACCGACACCAATTCGAATCGAATTAGTTGAGCTTCTCTTTGATACGAGCAGCTTTGCCGGACAGGTTGCGCAGGTAGTACAGTTTGGCGCGGCGAACATCACCACGACGCTTCAGTTCTACACTGTGGATCAGCGGAGAGTGAGTCTGGAATACACGCTCAACACCTTCGCCGTTGGAGATCTTGCGAACGGTGAAAGCAGAGTGCAGACCGCGGTTACGCTTGGCAATAACGATGCCTTCGAAAGCCTGCAGACGCTCTTTACCACCTTCTTTAACACGAACTTGAACACGTACAGTGTCGCCCTGGGCAAAAGCCGGGATGTCGGTACGCAGTTGCTCTTGTTCAAGCTGCTGAATAATCTTGCTCATTGTCTTTCCTTACCTAGGATAAACTGAAAACTCTACTTAACGCTGTCACGCACTTCGCGGACATACTCGGCAAGAAGTGATTCTTGCTCGTCAGTCAGAGCTAGGTTGTTAATAAGTTCCGGCCTTCTTTGCCAGGTTCGTCCGAGCGACTGCTTGAGACGCCAGCGTCGAATCACTTCGTGATTGCCGCTTGTCAGCGCCTCGGGCACCGCCAATCCATCCAACACCTCCGGCCGAGTGTAGTGGGGATGATCCAGCAAGCCATCCGTAAAGGAGTCTTGCTCGGCACTGGCCTGATCGCCCAAAACCCCGGGGACCAGACGCGAAACCGCATCGATCAGGGTCATGGCAGGCAACTCGCCACCACTTAACACGTAATCCCCGATAGACCACTCTTCGTCGACTTCGGTTTGTATCACGCGTTCATCGATACCTTCGTATCGACCGGCTACCAGAATCAGTTTCTGATTCGTCGCCAACTCGGTTACGCCCGCTTGAGTCAGCTTGCGTCCCTGAGGAGAGAGATAGATGACTTTCGCCCCGTCTCCCGCCGCTTGCTTGGCTGCATGAATCGCGTCACGCAGCGGCTGAACCATCATTAACATGCCGGGCCCACCACCATAAGGACGATCATCGACCGTACGGTGTTTATCGTGGGTAAACTCCCGGGGGTTCCAGCACTCAATCTGCAGCAGGCCACTCTTGACGGCCCGACCCGTTACCCCGTGCTCGGTAATGGCTCGGAACATTTCAGGGAAGAGGCTAATAACCCCAATCCACATAAGAAACCTCCGGCACCCGTGTTAGCGCGGGAAACTAGAAACCAGGATCCCAATCAACTTCGATTGTTCGAGCAGTCAGATCAATATTCTTGATCACCTGCTCTTCCAAGAACGGAATCAACCGCTCCTTTGCACCAAAGGCATCTTTTACATTGGCCTCAACCACCAACACATCGTTGGAGCCGGTTTCCATCAATTCGGTCACCTTGCCCAGGTCGTATCCCTTGGTGGTCACCACGGAGCAACCAATCAGGTCACGCCAGTAGAACTCACCTTCAGGCAACGCAGGCAACAGATCGGCGGGTACGCCAATCTCGACATTGGTCAATGCCAGGGCATCTTCGCGCACATCGATACCATCGAGTTTGCAGATCAGACCCTTGTTGTGACGTTTCCAGGATGAAACCCGAATTTCACGCCACGCCCCGTTCTGATTAATCAGCCAGGGGTTGTAATCGAAAATCGCTTCGGCAACATCGGTGAAGGAGTTCACTTTAAGCCAGCCCTTGATGCCATAAACGGTACCCAGGGTGCCCAGAACTACAGGTTTTTCCACCTTAACTCCTTACCGTTGGGCTGATTAAGCAGCTTTTTTAGCGTCTTTGATCAGCTTGGCAACGCGGTCAGAAACAGCGGCACCAGTAGCAACCCAATGCTCGATACGAGCCAGGTCCAGGTTCAGCTTTTCAGCTTGACCAGCAGCAACCGGGTTGAAGAAACCAACGCGCTCGATGAAGCGACCGTCACGGGCGCAACGGCTGTCAGAAACTACTACCTGGTAGAACGGACGCTTTTTCGCGCCACCACGTTGTAAACGAATGGTTACCATATCGTCCTCATTAACATCTAATGAACAAGGCCCGCAAACACGCGGACCCTAGCTTAAAATAAGCCGCGTAATTCTACTTGGATTCGTAATAATTGCAACCAAGCCAGCCATTTTTTGCGCAGAGCGGCAATGAAAAGGGGCCTGCCGCTGCAGACCCCCATCAACACGCAGGCCGGATCAGAACGGGCCGCGACCGCCACCGAACCCGGGGGGCATCATGTTCTTCATCTGGCTCATCATCTTGCGCATGCCGCCCTTGCCGGACATTTTCTTCATCATACGCTGCATCTCGGTGAACTGCTTGAGCAGCTTGTTCACATCCTGCACCTGCATGCCGGAACCTGCGGCGATACGGCGTTTGCGGGAACCCTTGATGAGATCGGGGTGGGCGCGCTCCTTCGGCGTCATGGAGCTGATGATGGCCTCCATCCGTACGGTGAGCTTGTCATCCATCTGATCTTTCACGTTATCCGGCAGACCGGACATGCCGGGCAGCTTGTCGAGCATCCCCATCATGCCGCCCATGTTGCGCATCTGGGCCAACTGCTCGCGGAAATCTTCCAGATCGAAGCCTTTGCCGCTCTTGACCTTGCTGGCCAGCTTGGCCGCTTTCTCTTTATCGACGTTGCGCTCGACTTCCTCGATCAGAGAGAGCACATCGCCCATACCGAGGATACGGGAGGCGAGACGATCCGGGTGGAACGGCTCCAGCGCATCGGTCTTTTCACCCATACCGATAAACTTGACCGGCTTGCCGGTGATGTGACGCACCGACAGAGCAGCACCACCACGGGCGTCACCGTCCGCCTTGGTGAGGATCACACCGGTAAGCGGCAGCGCTTCGTTGAACGCCTTGGCGGTGTTGGCGGCATCCTGACCGGTCATGGCATCCACCACGAACAGGGTCTCGACCGGCTTGATGGTGGCATGCAGATCCTGGATCTCGGCCATCATCTCGCTATCAACGTGCAGACGACCGGCAGTATCGACGATCACCACGTCATAGAATTTCTTGCGCGCCTGATCGATGGCGGCGGTGGCGATATCGACCGGCTTCTGGCTGGCATCGCTCGGGAAGAAGTCGACACCGATGTCATTGGCCAGGGTTTCCAGCTGTTTGATCGCCGCCGGACGATAGACGTCGGCACTGACTACCAGCACCTTCTTCTTGCTGCGCTCTTTGAGCAGCTTGGCCAGTTTGCCAACTGTGGTGGTCTTACCGGCCCCCTGCAGACCGGCCATCAGGATGATCGCAGGCGGCTGGGCAGCCAGGTTGAGCTGTTCGTTGGCCTCTCCCATTACGGTGACCAGTTCACCGTGCACAATCTTGATGAATGCCTGGCCCGGGCTCAGGGATTTGGCCACTTCCTGCCCGACTGCGCGCTCTTTGACACGCGCGACGAAATCCCGCACGACCGGCAGGGCGACATCCGCCTCGAGCAGCGCCATGCGGACTTCGCGCAGGGTTTCCTTGATATTGTCTTCGGTCAGGCGACCACGGCCACTGACATTGCGCAAGGTGCGCGAGAGTCGTTCAGTCAAATTCTCAAACATGACGGATTCCGGTTCTTGGCGTAATAAATTGGGGGCATTATAACCCAGAGCGGGCGCGAGGACGATTATTCACCGCACCGCAGCAGCAGGGACCTTCTCCCTATATATGGGCAGATCGGCCGTTGCACAACTGGCGAGCACTTCTCGTGCAAGGTATACTGCCCCTCTTACCCTCAAAAGCTTGTGCAACAACGACCTGGTTATGATCGTAATCTCTGTTCTGGCCCTGGCGTTTTATCTGCTGGCCATCATCGCCTCCCTGCATCTGTTACTGAGCGCCAAGCCGGTGGGACAGCGCTCCCTGTTTGCCTGTATCGGATTGGCCCTGATCGCCCATGCCAGCGCCCTCGGTTCAGAGGTATTGCAGAGTTACGGCCAGAACCTGAGCATGCTAAACGTTGCCTCGCTGGTCAGCCTCATCATCAGTTGCTTCATGACCTGCGTAACCCGCCGCTTCAACGGCTGGATCCTGCTGCCAGTGGTCTACAGCTTCTCGGCCCTGTTGCTGGCTGCCAGCGCCTTGATCCCGGGTCGCTACATAACCCATCTGGAGGCCCATCCCCAGCTGTTGCTGCACATCGGCCTCGCCCTGATGGCCTACTCGGTATTGATGATCGCCTGTCTGTTTGCGCTGCAGCTCGCCTGTCTGGACAAACAGCTTAAATCGAGAAAAATCAGCAACCTGCCAGCCATGCCGCCACTGATGACAGTGGAAAAACGGCTGTTTCAGTTGATCTCTGCAGGGGTGCTGCTACTGACACTCTCCATCGCCTCCGGCCTCTTCTTCCTCGAAGATATGTTCGCCCAGGGCAAGTCTCACAAGGCAGTGCTCTCCATCCTGGCATGGTGTGTTTACGTGTTGCTGCTGTGGGGTCATCACACCTATGGCTGGCGCGGCCGCAAAGTCATCACGCTCAGTCTGATCGGCAGCTTCATCCTGACTCTTGCCTACTTTGGCAGCCGCTTCGTCAAAGAAGTGCTGTTGAGCTGACACCTATACTCTTTTAGCCATACCATCCAACAGGAGCCCTTTTTGGACAGCATCTCAACGAGTACATTACTGATTGTTCTCGTTATCTTGATCCTTCTTTCCGCCTTCTTCTCCAGTGCCGAAACCGGCCTGATGTCCATCAACCGCTACAAACTGCGGCATCTGGCACAGACCAAACACAAAGCCGCACGTCGCGTCGAGCAACTGCTCGCCCGCCCCGATCGCCTGCTGGGACTGATCCTGATCGGTAACAATCTGGTCAATATCCTCGCCTCCGCCATCGCCACCATCGTCTGTATCCGGCTGTTTGGTGATCTCGGGGTCGCCATCGCCACCTTCGGGCTGACGCTGGTGGTACTGGTATTCGGTGAAGTGACCCCCAAGACCCTGGCCGCCATGTTTCCGGAGAAGATCGCCTATCCCGCCTCCTGGATCCTCAAGGGGCTGATGGTGCCGCTCTCACCGCTGGTCTGGCTGATCAACGGCATCACCAGCGGCCTGCTCAAGATGCTGAAGATCAATCCCAACAAGGATGACTCCCTCAACACCGAGGAGCTGCGCACCATCGTCAATGAGGCGGGTAACCTGATCCCCCAGCGTCATCAGGAGATGCTGCTGAGCATTCTGGATCTCGACAAGATGCTGGTCGAGGACATCATGGTGCCGCGCAGCGATATCTACGCCATCGACATCAACGATGACTGGAAGAGCATCCAGCGCCAGCTAGCACACTGCGCTCACACCAAGATCCTGCTCTATCGCGACAATATCGACGACGTTGTCGGATTTTTACACGCGCGCGATGCCCTGCGGCTGGTAGCCAGGGACCAGTTCAACAAATCGAGTCTGTTGCGGGAAGTGGACGAGATCTACTTCATTCCGGAAGGAACGCCGCTCAACGTGCAGCTGGCCAAATTCCAGCGCAACAAGGAGCGAATTGGCCTGATCGTCGACGAATACGGCGATATTCAGGGGTTGATCACCCTGGACGATATTCTGGAAGAGATCGTGGGCGACTTCACCACCTCCATGACGCCAGCGCCGAGCGACGAGATCCACCCCCAGTCAGATGGTTCTTATCTGGTCGAAGGCTCAGCCAATATTCGTGAGCTGAACAAGGAGATGAACTGGCACCTGCCCATCGACGGCCCGCGCACCCTCAACGGTCTGATCCTCGAATATCTGGAGGAGATACCCCAGCCCAACATCGGGATCCGGCTGGCCGGTTATCCTATCGAGATCCTCGATGTGGAGAACAACATGGTGAAGATGGCGCGGATTATGCCGGCATCGTACCGGGCGGAGTCGGATTCGCAAGATTGAAAAAGGGCTGCCAGTGGCAGCCCTTTTCTATTGCTCATCGTCATTGCTCATCCTCATCATCCGGCTCCAGCACCAGCGTCGGGATCAACTCGCCAAACACCCGTTGCAACTCGTCGCGGTTGGCCAGCAGGTCTTGCAGCGTATAGCTGTCCATCACCGCCAGAAACGCATCCATCGCCTCTTTCAGCGCACTCTTGAGCAGACAGACAGAGACGATGTGACAAGCGGGCGAGCCGCAGTCAATACCGTCCAGATTGCCTTCCAGCGCCCTGATCACCTGCCCGATATTGATGGTAGCGGGATCGCAAGCCATGCGAATACCGCCATTCTTGCCACGCTGGGATTGCAGATAGCCCAGCTTCACCAGCTGATTGACCACCTTCACCATGTGGTTGCGGGAAACGCCATACAGGGCCGATACCTTGGCAACGCTCGACAACTCCCCTTCCGGCAGGGTGGCAAGATAGAGCAGGGCTCTCAATCCAAAATCTGTATAACTGGTTAGTCTCATAAAACCTGATTAGCGCGATGCGAAAAGTGGAGTATTGATTCAAATCAAATAAACATCTAGGATGCCACTTATTAAATGACATTTTATATGTTCAATTAGAACGAGGCCCCTATGCTAGATCAAACCACCGTTGCCGTCATCAAAAGCACTATTCCGCTGCTCGAATCGGCAGGCCCTGCCCTCACCCAGCACTTCTACCAACGGATGTTCAGCCATAACCCGGAGCTGAAAGATATCTTCAACCTGGCCCATCAACGCAGTGGCGGCCAGCCGCTGGCCCTGTTCAATGCAGTCGCCGCGTATGCCAAGAATATTGACAATCTGGGGGCACTCGCCGGTGCAGTCGAGCGGATTGCGCACAAACATACCGGATTCCTGATCCAGCCGGAACAATATCACATTGTAGGTAGTCATCTCTTGGCCACGCTCAAAGAATTGGGCGGAAGTGCGGTCACCGACGAAGTGCTGGAGGCATGGGGCAAGGCGTATGGCGTGCTGGCCGACATCTTCATCGGCCGCGAGCAGGAGATCTATCAGGAGAAGGCAAGCCAGGATGGCGGCTGGCAAGGTACCCGCACCTTCATCATCAAGGAGAAGCGAGCCGAGAGCGCCCTCATCACCTCCTTCCTGCTGGCACCGGAAGATGGTAAGCCAGTGTTGGCCTTCAAACCAGGCCAATACCTCAGCATCAAGCTGGTTCACCCCGAGCTGGAATATCAGGAGATCCGCCAATACTCCCTCTCCGATGCCCCCAACGGGCAGGATTACCGCATCAGCGTCAAGCGTGAGCCGCAGGGTCAGGTCTCCAACCTGCTGCACGATCACCTGCAGGCGGGTGACAAGATCGAGGTGATGCCCCCTACCGGCGATTTCTACCTGAAAGCCGACAGCCAGACCCCGGTGGTACTGCTCTCAGCCGGTGTCGGCGTGACGCCGATGATGAGCATGCTCAACCAGCTGCTGGCGAACGGCCATCAGGCTGATGTCACCTGGCTGCACGCCTGCGAACAGGGCGCTGTACACGCCTTCCGGGAGGATATTCAGCAAAAATCCCGCCAGCATCCCAACTTGCTGAGCCGGATCTGGTATCGGGAGCCGGAGGCCAGCGATGTACAGGGTGAAGATTACGACCTGGCCGGCACCATGGATCTGACTGCCATGAAGGAACGCATCACGCCAGAGGCCCACTACTACTTCTGTGGCCCTGTCGGCTTCATGCAGGAGATCAAGCGGCAGCTGCTGGCTGCCGGGGTACCAGCGGGGCAGCTCCATTACGAAGTTTTTGGCCCCCACCAAGATCTCTAAGGCGCGGGCAGCCATATAACAGAGGGAGGTTCCGGCCTGTCATGGCACGGCGGCTGGAACCGGACCCACAGGTGCAGACCTGTGGGTCATTTTTTTGGATCAGTGCATTGCCTTGGCGCGGGCCACCACGTTGGCCGGCATCCTGTTGCCAAGACGGTTGAGCAAACTCGCCGCCTTCTGGTGTAGCGCCTTGTCACCGATGACGGAACCATGGAGCCAGCGATAGGCGTCCTCATAATCGAGCGGACTGCCCATCCCCTGCAACAGCATCTCGACCCACTCGATGCGAGCCCGCAGAAAACCGAGGCTGGCTGCCTCGCGCATCAGGGTCTCGGCTCGCACCAAATCCTTCTGCACCAAAGTTCCTTTCCAGTAGTAGCGACCCAGCTGCTCCAGCGCCGGCGCCAACCCCTGATTGGCCGCCTCCCACATATATTGCACCCCGAGCTCGGCATTGGGTTTGGTACAAACCCCCCACGCCAGCATATCCCCCCAGAGGAACTGATAGGCCGGGATCTTCATCACCGAGGCGCGCGCTTCGATATCCTGAGTCAGCTGACAGCGATCCTGCTTCACCTGAGTGAGGTGGCGCCCCTGCTCAATCCAGTTGAGCAGCTCGTCCTGACGATAGAGCGGCACCGCCTGCAACTCGCCAGCGGCCAGAGGTGCGGGAGGCGCAACCACAGCGGCAGGTTCAGCCGGTTTTGGCAGCGGCGCGGCCCCCTCGCCACTGCTGGCAACGGGCGTGACTGGCTCAGCCGGAAGCAAGACGGGGACGGCCTCAGAGGGCGCAGGCGTAGCAGAGACAGGGGCCGTTGCCACCGCAGCGCTGCTTGCGGTCGGTGCCGATGCACTTGCTGCAGGCGCATTGCTTGATACGGCAGCCGATACCGCATCGGCACCATAGAGTGGCGCGGTGAATGCACCGACAAGAACGAGAAGGGTAAGGGGTTTCATCATAAGGATCTCCTGCTGCACTCTGTTATCGGCATCAAGCCCCATCCCCTTAGCCTGCCGGGCGGATCTCATCAATACAAAAGGGAGCCGAAGCTCCCTTGTTGGCACGGTTGACCCGCTTACTTGACGAAATCGACACCCAGCTGGATATCGGCTTTCAGGGTAGCCAGCATGCCTTCCATCGCTTCCTGCTCGAAGGCGCTCAGCTTGCCGTAATCCAGTACGGTTTCGACGCCATTCTTGCCCAGCAGTACCGGTTGCGCGAAGAAGGTGGCGTGCTCGCCGTTGCCTTCCACGTAGGCGCACTCGACAACGTTGGCTTCGCCCTGCAGACCCTTGATGAGGGAGAGACCGAAACGGCAAGCCGCCTGACCCATGGAGAGGGTGGCGGAACCGCCACCGGCCTTGGCTTCTACCACTTCGGTACCGGCATTCTGGATGCGCTTGGTCATGGCAGCCACTTCTTCAGCAGTGAAGGAGGCGCCTTCAATCTGGGAGAGCAGCGGCAGAATGGTAACGCCACTGTGACCACCGATCACATTGACGCGAACCTTGTCGATGTTCAACCCTTTGGCGGCGGCCACGAAGGTCTCGGCGCGGATCACGTCCAGAGTGGTGACACCGAACAGGCGACGCTTGTCATAGACACCGGCTTTCTTCAGCACTTCGGCGGCGATGGCCACAGTGGTGTTGACCGGGTTGGTGATGATGCCGATCAGTGCTTTCGGGCAAGTGGCCGCGCACTTCTCGACCAGATTCTTGACGATACCGGCGTTGATATTGAACAGGTCGGAGCGATCCATCCCCGGCTTGCGTGCCACACCGGCGGAGATCAGCACCACATCGGCCCCAACCAGCGCAGGAGTCGGATCTTCACCGCAGAAGCCCTTGATGGCGACGTCGGTAGGAATATGACTGAGGTCAACGGCCACACCCGGAGTAACCGGGGCGATGTCATACAGGCTCAGCTCGGAGCCAGCCGGCAGACGGTTTTTCAACAGCAGAGCGAGGGCTTGACCGATGCCACCAGCGGCACCCAGAACGGCAACTTTCATGATCAACTCCATGTTTAAGCGTAGGTTTAAGGTTGTTTGTTGTTGTGCGCCCAACCTTAATGGATCCCCCCATAAAAAACAATCTGATAACAGTTGCAGTCACGGGTTCTGTGAGCCACGAAACATGCGGGAGCAAAAATTGGAGGGAAATACAAAAAGTTGGAGGAGAAGCACAGTTTTTCTGCACTTCTCCTTACCATAAAGAGGTAGATCTGAAGGTCTCAGGATTGAAATGCCAGCGCCCGTTTTTCACACCAGCGAAAACCAATTGTTAACAATCCGTTCATCGCCAGATAAAGCCCGCCAGCCACCCCGAACACCGCCAGGGTATCGTAGGTCTGGGCATTCAACCCCTGCGCCAGCCCCATGATGTCCATGATGGTGATGGTACTGGCGAGGGAGCTCCCCTTGAGCACCAGGATCACCTCGTTGGAGTAGGCAGGCACCAGATGACGGGCGGCATGGCGCACCTTCATCCACAAGGTCTGGCGGCCGTTAAAGCCAAGCGCACGACACGCCTCCACCTCACCGGCCGGGATGGCATCGAGCGCCCCCTTGAACAACCGGGTGGAGTAGGCCGCCGTGTTGAGACCCAGCGCCAGCACGGCGCAGAACCAGGGCTGCTTGAGCAGCGGCCAGAGCGGGCTGGCTTTCAGCCACTCGAACTGGCCCGGCCCGTAGTAAATCAGGAAGATCTGAATGAGCAGCGGCGTGCCGGTAAAGAGCAGCACCCACAGCTGCACCAGCTGGGTCGCCACCGGCAGGCGCAGCTCCAACACCCAGGTCATCAGGGCTGCCAACACAATCCCCAGCAGCAGGCTGAACAGGGTCAGCTCCAGCGTGGTGACCAGACCGCCCAGCAACGTAACGAGATACTCTTGCATCAGTTAGCCTCCGTAGCGGCGGGTGTAGCGGGCAGCCAGCCCGAGGCCATATTCACTCACCAGACTGATGGCCAGATAGATGAGGGCGGCGGCGGCATACCAGGTGAAAGGCTCATAGGTACTGGCCGAGGCCATCTGCGCCTGACGCATCATCTCGTTCACCCCGATAAGCGACACCAGCGCGGTATCTTTCAGCAGCACCAGCCACTGGTTGCCGAGGCCCGGCAAGGCGTGGCGCCACGCCTGCGGCAACACGATGCGAAAGAAGATGTGGCTCTTGCCAAGCCCCAGCGCCAGAGCCGCCAGCCGTTGACCTGAAGGCACCGCATTGAGCGCCGCCCGCAGGGTCTGGGTCGCATAGCTGGCGAACAGCAGGGAGAGCGCCAGCACGCCACAGGCAAACGGGCTGAACTCCACATACTCGCCAGTGATGAGGAACAACACCTGGGTCGAGCCGAAGTAGATGAACAGCACCACCAGCAACTCGGGCAGGCCACGGATCAGCGTGGTCAGGGTGGCCACCGGCCACACCAGCGCACGCTGCTTGCTGAGCTCGGCGGCACTGAACGCCAGTGCCAATACCATGCCCCCGACCAGTGATGCCAGGGCCAGCCCGAGGGTCATCCAGGCTGCATCCAACAACAGGCTCAACATGGCTTACTGCGCGAAGTATTTGTCGAAGATTTTCTGATAGGTGCCGTTGGCCTTGATCTCGGCCAGCCCCTTGTTCAGCTGGGTCAGCAGCTCCTGATTGCCCTTGGCGACCGCGATGCCAAAGCCGGTACCGAAGTACTTGGCATCCGTCACCGGTGCACCCACCACCGCATACTCCTTGTGCTGCTTCAGCCAGTCGGCTGCGACAGCGGTATCAGCAAACACACCGTCGGTACGGCCATTCATCATGTCGAGGAAGGCGCTCTGGTAGCTGGCGTACGGCACGGTCAGCAGACCCTTGCTCACCCAGTTATCCACCAGATAGGACTGGTGAGAGGTACCGTTCTGCACACCGACTGTCTTGTCGACCATCTCTTCCGGCCCCTTGAAGGCCCCTTTCTTGGCGACGAATACTGCCGAGTTCTCGTAATAGATGTCGGAGAAATCGACCTGAGCGGAGCGCTCCGGGGTCACGTCCATGGCGGCAATGGCGGCATCATAGCGACGGAATTTGAGGCTGGGGATCAGGCTGTCAAAGGCCTGGTTGTGGAAGCTGCACTCCAGCTTGGCCTGCTCGCAGATGGCGCGCGCCAGATCGATGTCAAAACCCTGAAACTCGTTCTTGTCATCCAGGTATTCGAACGGCGCGTAGGTGGCCTCGGTGGCGAACTTGATCTCTTTGGCCATGACGGAGGTACTCAACAGGCCCATGGCAGCAACCAACAACAGACTCTTTTTCATGACAGCTTCCTTATCGATTCAATATCAATGCATCAAGAATTCGGCAAACCGGCTGGTTTGCGGGGATTGGAAAATGGCAGCGGTGCCGGATTCGATGATCCGCCCCTTCTCCAGATAAATCACCTGACTGGCCACCTTGCGGGCAAAGTCGACCTCGTGGGTCACCACCACCTGGGTAATGCCGGTCTGGCTCAGGTTGCGGATGATCTCGGCCACCTCCTTGGTGATCTCGGGATCGAGGGCAGCAGTCGGCTCGTCAAACAGCAGCACTTCCGGGTCCATCATCAGGGTACGGGCAATGGCCACCCGCTGCTGCTGACCGCCGGAGAGACGTGCCGGCCAGGCATCGCGTTTGTCGGCCAGTTGCAGCTGGGCCAGCAGGTAGGCCCCCTTCTCGATGGCAGCCTCCTTGCTCATGCCGAGCACCTTGACCGGCGCTTCAATCAGATTCTCCATCACAGTGAGATGTGGCCAGAGATTGTACTGCTGGAACACCATCCCCACCTTGCGACGCAGCAGTTGGGACTGGCGGTTGAATTCGGCAGCAGAGAGAGAGTTCGGGAAAGAAAATTCACTTTCGCCAATCCGCAGAACACCCGCATCCGGGGTATCCAGCAGGTTCATCATCCGTAGCAGGGAACTCTTGCCAGCACCGCTCGGGCCCAGCAACACCAAGGTTTCACCGGGGGATGTCCGAAAGCTGACCTGTTGCAGAACCGGCACCTTGTGCCAGGACTTCTCGATACCTATTAATTCAATACCCATACAGCCCAATTGAATAAGTTTTCAAAATTTCATCCCGATTCTATCCCTAATAAAGGTTGATGCAAGCCATTTTTGAATCAATATGCAGAACAAGCGCCGCTTCCTTGCAAAAAACGGCATATGAATGCAAAATGGCCCCGCTGTTCGTATCTGCCGCCTGTATCGCACAGGCCGCCACACCTCCTCATTCGTGAGACCAAGATGAAACACAACGACAAGCAAGAAAAACTGGCCAAGGCCTTTAAAGCCTTGCTGAAAGAAGAGCGCTTTGGCTCCCAGGCAGAAATCGTCACCGCCCTGCAAGAGCTGGGCTTCGAGAACATCAACCAGTCCAAGGTATCGCGCATGCTGAGCCGCTTCGGCGCCGTTCGCACTCGCAATGCCAAGATGGAGATGGTCTACTGCCTGCCGGTGGAACTGGGCGTGCCCACCACCTCCAGCCCGCTCAAGAATCTGGTACTGGACGTCGATCACAACGGCGCACTGGTGGTGATCCACACCAGCCCGGGTGCAGCCCAGCTGATCGCCCGCCTGCTCGACTCCCTCGGCAAGGCAGAGGGGATCCTCGGCACCATCGCCGGTGATGACACTATCTTCATCACCCCGACCAGCGACACCGATATCGAAGAGCTCTACCTCTCCGCACTCGAGCTGTTCGAACAGACGCCGTAATGGCCGTCACCGCATCATAGCGGTCACGCCAGAACGAAAAATCCCGGCCAAGGCCGGGATTTTTGTTTTCTGCAGCTTCGTCAGGCGGGCTTATTTACCCTGCGCCATCAGAAAACCTTCCGATGGTGCGAAGAAAGCCGCGCCGGTCACTGCCTTGGTAAAGCGCAACAGGTGATCGAAGTGGCTGCTCTCCCCCTTGTACATGCTGGCCAGCATGGCGTTGAAGTGCTGCGGAGTGCGGCAGCAGGAGATGAAGTAGAGTCCCTGCTCGGTCATAGTGCCCCAGGGCATGCTCTGGCGCAGGATCTCCATGGACTCCCCTTTCGGGGTCTTGAGGTTGACCCGCTTGATGTGGGCGGTCAGCGGCTTGGCGGCAGATTCATACTCGATGTTGTCGGGCTTGGTGCGACCGATAATGTCTTCCTGCTCTTTTTGCGCCAGCTTCTCCCAGTCACTCATGGCGTGTACCCAGCGCTGGACGTGAATGTAGGAGCCACCGGCAAACTCGCCATCGGCCAGCAACGCCACTTCGGCACGGTGTTCATCCTGCGGGTTCTCGGTGCCATCGACGAAACCGGTCAGGTCGCGGCAATCCAGATTGCGGAAGCCGCGCACCTCTTCGGCCAGCTCGACCAGTCCGGCCAGCAGTGCCATCACTCGGTGACCGGCGTGATGCAGCACATCCACCCGATCGGCGCGCAGCTGAATAAAGAGATCAAACGGGGTGTTGGGGGCTTCCTGACCGTTGGCGGATTGCGCCATAGAGCTGCGGAACTGGGGCGGACGGGCGGCAGGGTAGAGACCATCCCAGGCGTCGGCGCCAACAGCAACCAGACCGCTGAAACCGGCATCAGGGAAATCGGCGGCGACCGCCTGCCACAAGGCGGGCAGTTTGGCCAGACGGCCGACCAGCTCGGCGGCATCGCCTGTGCGATTGAACATCAGATAGAGGGCGTGCAGATTCGGCTCTGCGCAGATCCCGGCTTGGGCTTTCATATATCTCTCCCCTGAGTAGGCGTTAGCGTTACGGGCTATTTGCGTTGCGCGATTATAAACCAGAGTGGATCCAGTTCTTTGATTTCACGACGATATCACGCGTTCAGGGCAAAGGGTCAAACAACACCAGCCCATGGGGGGCGACCTTGATCCGTGCCCGCATCCCATCAAGGGGCTCGCCAATGCTCGCCTCCAGCTGCAGATCGCCACACTCGAACAGCACCCGGCAGTGGTGGCCGAGGAACTGCTGCTCCACCACCTTGAGCTCGCCATCTGCGGCGTTCTCCAGCAGCAGTTGCTGGGGTCTGAGCATCAGCTGCAACTGCTCGCCCACCGCGCGGCCATGAGGCTCGCTGCCACAAATGACCCCGAGCGCCGTCTGCACGCAGTGGCTGTCCACCACCTCGGCAGCCAGATAGTTGACCCCGCCGAGAAACTCCGCCACGAAGCGGTTTTGCGGGCGGCGATAGAGCTGCTCAGGCTGGCCCACCTGCTCGATGTGACCGGCGCGAAACAGCGCCAGCCGATCGGCGAAGGCGAACGCCTCCTCCTTGCTATGGCTGACGAAGATGGCGCCAATCCCCTGCTGCTTGAGCAGGGTGCGGATCTCGAGGATCAGCTTCATCCGCACCTGGGTATCGATGTTGGAGAAGGGCTCATCCAGCAGCATCAGCCGCGGCTTGCACACCAGCGCCCGGGCGATGGCCACCCGTTGTTGCTGGCCGCCGGAGAGCTGGTGCGGATAGCGCTCCCCCAGCCCCTGCAGATTGACCAGCGCCAGCGCCTCGTCCACCTGCTGCTGGCGGGCACCGCGGTCGAGTTTGGTCAGCCCGAAACCGACGTTGTCGGCCACCGTCAGGTGGGGAAAGAGGGCGTAATCCTGAAAGATCATCCCGATATTGCGCGCCTCGGGCGGCACGCTGGCACCCGGCCCGTCGAGCAGGGTATCGCCGAGGCGAATCGTGCCCTCTGCCAACGGCAGCAGCCCTGCGATGGCCTTGAGCAGCGTGGTTTTGCCGCAGCCACTGGCTCCCAGCAGGCAGACGATCTCGTTGTCTGCCACCGTCAGGGACAGCTGCTCCAGCACATTGCGGCCGTTGTAACGGCAGCTGACATTTTCAACCTGCAAACAGGACAAGGCTGACTTCCTCTCGTTTCTGGCGGCGCACTGCCTTTCGGTTCAGCACACCGCATGCAATTTCATTGACCGACGCGGCGACTCAGTGGCCCGGACTATCCAGACTGCGGTTGACCCAGATCAGCGGCAACAGCCCCACCAGCACGATGACGATAGCCCCCAGCGCACCGCGCTCCAGCATCTCGTCCGAGACGAACTGGTAGACGTGGGTCGCCAGGGTATCGAAGTTGAACGGCCGCAGCAGCAGGGCGGCGGGCAGCTCCTTCATGGATTCGATGAATACCAGCATGGCACCGGCAAACAGACCACGGCGCACCAGCGGCAGATGGACCCGGCGCAGCATGCCGCCATCCCCCTGCCCTAGGGAGCGGGCCGCCATGTCGAGACTGGGGGAGATCTTGCCCATGCTGCTCTCCACCGAGCCGATGGCGATGGCCACGAAGCGCACCAGATAACCGAACACGATGGCGGTGATGGTACCGGTCAGCAGCAAGCCCGGGCCCTGCCGCCCGAGCCACTCGGCCAGATCATTGATGGCAAAATCGAGGGCGGTGAGCGGCACCAGCACCCCGATAGCCAGCACGGTCCCCGGCATGGCGTAGCCCATGGCGGCGATGCGCAGGGGCAGCAGGCTCTTGATCCCACCATCGAGACGGCGGAAGAAGCCGAGCAGCAGGGCAATCCCCATCGCCAGCAGGGCGGTCAGCGCCGAGATGAGCAGACTGTTGCCCGCAAAGCGGACAAACTCCGGCGTCCACGACAACGCGAAGTAGCGCACCCCGTAATCGAGCAGGATGACGAATGGCAGGCCGAAACCGGCCAGCACCAGCCCCCAGCACCAGAGACCGGCCAACCAACGGCCAATCCCCTTGAGCGGATAGCGCAGCGGCTGCTCATGGCCCATGGACTTCTGGAACACCTGCTGCCGACTGCGCGAGCGGCGCTCCAGCGCGATCAGCAGCACCACAGCCAGCAACATCAGGCAGGAGAGTTTGGCCGCGGTGGCCAGACTGCCGTAACCGAGCCAGGTGTCGTAGACCGCGGTGGTCAGGGTGTTGATGGCAAAGAAGTGGACGGTGGCGAAATCGGCCAGCGTCTCCATGGCTACCAGCGATACCGCCACCATGATAGCGGGGCGCGCCAACGGCAAACTGAGGCGACGAAAGCTCTGCCACGGCGTACAGCCGAGCAGGCGGCTGGAGTGGATCAGGCTGACCGACTGCTCCAGAAAAGAGGCGCGGGTCAGCAGATAGACATAGGGGAACAGCACCAGCGCCAGCACCCAGGCGGCGCCGCCAAGGGAGCGAATGGCCGGAAACCAGTAATCGGCCGGACTGTTCCAGCCAAAGAGTGCGCGCAACCCGGCCTGTAGCGGGCCCGAGTAGTCGAGCAGATCGGTATAGACGTAGGCGACGATATAAGAGGGCATCGCCATCGGCAGCATCAGCGCCCATTGCAGAGCGCGCCGCCCCGGCACCTGACACATGGCCACCAGCCAGGCGGTGGGCACGCCAAACAGCAGACTGAGCAGCACCACGCCGACCACCAGCCCCAGGGTATTACCGAGATAATCGAGCAACACGGTATCGGCGAGGTGGCGAAACAGCTCCCCCTCAGCCGAGAAGGCAGAGAAAAGCAGGGCTATAACCGGTAAACCCAGCAGCAGGGCGATGGCCCAGCTGCCGGTCATCCATCCAAAATTTTTCATGAGACCACAGATGTTGATGGGGCCGTTGGCCCCATCTGATTACAAATCGAACTTCACTTCATCCAGCAACTGCAAGGCGTCCTTGCGGTGCTTGGCGTAATCGCTGACCGGTAGTGCGTCAGACTTGAAACTGCCCCAGGACTTGACCATGGCGGAAGGCTCGACTCCGGCCTTGACCGGATATTCGGCGTTCACGTCCGCATACATGTGCTGGGCGGTGTCGCCAGCCAGAAACTCCATCAGCTTCTGGGCCTCGGCCTTGTTCTTGGCATATTTGGTCATGGCCACGCCGCTCACGTTGACGTGGGCACCGCGGTCAGCCTGGTTCGGGAAGTTGATATAGACCGCATCCGCCCAAGACTTCTGCGCAGGATCTTTCAACATGGCGCCCAGATAGTAGCTGTTGCCGAGTGACACGTCACAGATACCATCCTTGATCGCCTTGACCTGATCCCGGTCGTTGCCCTGCGGCTTGCGCGCCAAGTTGGCCTTGACCCCTTCCAGCCAGGTTTTGGTCTCGGCCATGCCGTGATGGGCAATCATGGAGGAGACCAGCGCCACATTGTACTCATGCTTGCCGCTGCGGGTGCAGATTTTCCCTTTGAATTCCGGTTTGGCCAGATCTTCATAGCTGATGGTATCGAGCTTGCCGAGGCGATCCTTGCTGGAGTAGATGGCGCGAACCCGGGTAGTCAGCGCGAACCAGCGATTCTCCGGATCACGATAGATGGCGGGGATATTCTCCTGCAGGATCTTGCTATCCACCGGCTGCACCAGCCCCTTGTCCACCAGATCGGTCAGACGGCTGATGTCGACGGTCAGCATCAGATCGGCCGGAGAGAGCTTGCCTTCCCGCTCCAGACGCTCGTTCAATCCCTCTTTGGCGAACACCACGTTCACCTTGATGCCAGATTCCTTCTCGAACTGCTGGATGATGGGCTTGATCAGCTCATCCTGCCGGTTGGAGTAGACATTCACTTCCCCGGCCGCCAATGCCGACTGAGCTGCCAACGCAGAGAAAGCCAGTGCCAACATCTTCATTTTCATCATCCATTCCTTGATTAGCTATACAGAGTGATAACGATTTCCGTTTGCATTCTGCATACATCTTATAAGCGGATCAAGAAAGCTCGCCGTCGCCACATCACATATTTAATCGCCCATAAATGAAAAGGGCCGGATGGAATCCCATTCGGCCTCTTCTGAGCAAAACGTTATGTTGATCAGGCTTCAATAAGCGCTCACTCCATCGGGATTCCCCGAGATCGGGAGGTCAACAGATCTGTACGTCACTGATGCGGTTCATCACAGCGCCTCGTCGTCACTCTCGCCGGTGCGGATGCGCACCGCTTGCAGCAAGTCGTAGACAAAAATCTTGCCGTCGCCGATCTTGCCGGTATAGGCCGCCTTGCAGATCGCCTCGATCACCCCTTCCACGTTATCATCGGCGGTAGCAATCTCCAGCTTCACCTTGGGCAGGAAGTCGACCTGATACTCGGCTCCCCGGTATAATTCGGTGTGTCCCTTCTGGCGACCAAATCCCTTGACCTCGGACACGGTCAGCCCTTCCACCCCCAGGTTGGCAATAGCCTCGCGGACATCGTCCAACTTGAACGGTTTGATAATCGCACTAATCAGCTTCATCTGGTTGCTCCCAATCCATGGTGTGTCATGAATCGGGTTTCAATTCTTATGCCAAGTATTTTTATTGTTTTATTTCATATAGATAGAGTTTAATGCCTGCGCCATTCGCCAGGCACATCCCCATAACCGGCCAGCACGCCCCATAATGAGGCACCATGCTGCAGCGGTCAGCTGGTATGCACCAAACAAGAGCAAAACAGCATGTTAGTTATCTCCAACAGCGTCACGATTCCCTGGCATGAGCTGCAATTTCAGACCATGCGGGCACAGGGCAACGGTGGACAGCACGTCAACAAGACCGACTCCGCCGTCTGGTTGCGCTTCGATTACCGCAACTCTCCCAGCCTGACGCCCCTCTACAAGGAGGGTCTCGACAAGCTGAGCGACAGCCGGGTACACGATGGCTTTGTCCTGATCCGGGTCGAGAGCCATCGCAGCCAGGACATGAACCGCAAGGAGGCGATGAGCCGTCTGGTGGAGTTGCTGAAAAAAGCAGCCTGGCGCCCCAAGGCTCGCCATGCCACCAAGCCGACCCGCAGCTCCCAACGCAAACGGGTCGATGCCAAAAAGCGCAAGGGGGATATCAAATCCGCCCGCGGCAAGCCGGTTCTGGACTGAGCCAACCCCCAACTCCCAAAGGATGTCAGCCGATGAGATACAGTTTTTGCGACAGCGCCCGCGGCCCGCTGCTGGTCGCCATCGATCAGGATGGCCTGCGCCACGTGGAGTTCATGCACGGAGAGCGGCCCGTCATGCCGCAAACTAACTGGCAAAGGGATGACAAAGCGCTGGCCCCCTATCTTGCCCAGTTCACCGCCTATTTCGCCGGAAAGTTGCAGCAGTTCGATCTGCCCATGGCAGCGAAGGGCACTCCGTTTCAGCAAACAGTATGGAACGCTTTGTGCGATATCCCCTATGGCGAGACCGTGAGCTATCTCGAGATTGCCCAGGCGATAGGCAATCCCAAGGCGGTGCGGGCTGTGGGCGCTGCCAATGGGCGCAATCCGCTGAGCATCATAGTGCCCTGCCATCGGGTGATCGGACGCAGCGGCGAGCTGACCGGCTATGCTGGCGGCATTCCCATCAAGCGCTGGTTGCTGGCACTGGAACAGACAGGCACAGCATTCGAACTGGCCCCATGAGACGATGACCGCCCCGGAGAAGGACGGGACAATATCGTGGCCAAAATGAAAAGGCTTTCAGCCAGTGGCCACGCTTTGCTGACAAGATGAACAGAAAATGAAGAATCGCCTCAGAACTACTTCAGATTGAGCTTGGCATGATGGCTCCATACTTGAATGGCACGGCTCATTCGCTGATTCAAGTAGCACCCATGTGACGCTTCCAATCTGTCTTTTTCCCCGCGCCTCCTCTGAGGCGCTTTTTTTGTGCCGACACAACAGGCCACCACCCGGCTTGAGTGGCCTGAACGCCACAAAATCTGCGCCCGCCCAAAAACCAAGAGGCGAAGGATCATCCTTCGCCTCTGACGTAACAGCTGGCTACTCGCTCTGGGGCAGGAATTGCAGCTCCGGCGCCGAGGAGGTCAGCACATCGGCGCAATAATCCCAGGTCGAGATGCGATAGTGCTGCAGATCTTCATCCAGATGCAGACCGTCCGACTCCTGATGGAACCAGCTGGCAAAACGGGATGGGGTGATGAGCTGGATCTGCTCTTCGATGGCGTGACTATCCTTCCCCTCGGCCAGATCGCAATCTTCGATAACCCGCAGGGCGTAGATATGGCGAAAATAGACCCGGCAGAGGATTTGCGGGGGCAGATCGATGCTGCGCGCCCGCCCCAGCATGATGGTCAGGGAGTCGCTCCAGAGATCCTGATGCAGCTCGGCCACAACCAGACCGGGCGGTAGCTGGCGGGACGGAGCCCAAGGGACGGCAACCTGCCGAATGGCATTTTTCTGTTCCATATTCACCTCGCGACGACTCTCTCCCTGTCTTGAGTCTATCTGAACCACATAGTCCCGGCGAAGGCAATCGATGGACAATAAAAACGGCAATAAAAAAGCCGACGTATCAAACGTCGGCGAATAAAAAGTGCTTACAACAGAGGATTCACATATTCAGACCCGCGGGTCGAAAGATTGGTTCCCTCTTTTTGTAATTAATTTTCGGCGCGTTTAAACATCAGGGTATTGGCGTCCGACTCTTCCGGTACGAAGTAGTAGCCCTCGGCGTTGAAACCGGTCAGCTGCTCAACCTCGGTCAGACGGTGCTTGATGATGTGGCGAGCCATCATGCCGCGCGCCTTCTTGGCGTAGAAACTGATGATCTTGAACTGGCCGTTCTTCTCATCCTTGAACACCGGTGTGACAATCCGCCCTTTCAGGCTCTTGGGCCGTACCGACTTGAAGTACTCGTCGGAGGCCAGATTGATCAGCACTTCATCCCCCTGCGCTGCCAGCGCGTCGTTGAGATGGTGAGTGATCACCTCCCCCCAGAACTGGTAAAGATCCTTGCCGCGACTATTGTCGAGCCTGGTCCCCATCTCCAGCCGATAGGGCATCATCAGGTCGAGGGGGCGAAGCACGCCGTAGAGGCCGGAGAGCATCCGCAGGTGTGCCTGAGCGAAGTCAAAATCGGCCTCGCTGAAATCCTCTACCGCCAAACCGGTGTAGACATCCCCCTTGAAGGCCAGCAGCGCCTGACGGGCATTGGCGGGGGTGAAATCTGGCTGCCACTCGGCAAACCGGGCGGCATTGAGACCGGCCAGCTTGTCGCTGATCTTCATCAGAGTGGCGATCTGGTCAGGGCTCAGTTGGCGGGCCCGGCCAATGAGTTCGGCGGAGTGATCCAGCAGCTCGGGTTGGGTGAAACGGGGTGTCACCAGCGGTGACTCGTAATCCAGCGTCTTGGCCGGGGAAACCACAATCAGCATAACGTTCCTTTATGGCGAGGGGCCGAACGGCAGAGCGGCCCCATGATTCATTCATCCAGCGTCACATTGTCCAGCGTGCCTGTGCCGAGCCGTTCGCGACCGGAGAGTTTGATCAGCAGTCGCAGGTCGTTGGCCGAGTCGGCGTGGGCGAGTGCCTCACTGTAGCCAATCTGGCCGGCGCAGAACAGGCTGAAGAGCGCTTGATCGAAGGTCTGCATACCCAGCTCGGTGGATTTGGTCATCACCTCCTTGAGGCGATGCATCTCTCCCTTGCGGATAATGTCGGTGATGAGCGGGGTATTGAGCAGGATCTCGAACGCGGCGCAGCGCCGCTTGCCATCCATACTCGGCACCAGCTGCTGGGCGACGATGGCCTTGAGGTTGAAAGAGAGATCGAACAGGAACTGGCGGTGTTTGTCTTGCGACACCAGATGGAGGATGCGATCAAGCGCCTGGTTGGCATTGTTGGCATGCAAAGTGGCGAGACAAAGATGTCCCGTCTCGGCGAACTGCAGGGCAAACTCCATGGTCTCCTGACTTCGGATCTCGCCGATCAGGATCACGTCCGGCGCCTGACGCAGCGAACTTTTCAGCGCCACATCGAACGACTCGGTGTCGATCCCCACCTCTCGCTGGGTCACCAGACTGCGACCATGCTGATGGACGAACTCCACCGGATCTTCCACCGTCAGAATGTGACCATCGGCATGCTGGTTGCGATAGCCGATCATCGCCGCCTGGGTGGTCGATTTGCCCGCCCCGGTGGCGCCGACAAACAGCACCAGTCCCCGCTTGGCCATCGCCACCTCTTGCAGGATCTTGGGTAGCTGCAGCTCTTCAAAGGTGGGAATGCGGGTCTCGATACGTCGCACCACCATGCCAGGCAGCTCCTGCTGCCAGAAGGCGCTGACCCGAAAACGGCCAAGCGCCTCGCGATAGATCGCGTAGTTGGCCTCCTTGGTGCGGATATAGCGCTCGAAGTGATCGCTGCTGAGGGTATCCCTGACCAGCGTCAGCGCCCCCTTCTTGTCGAGCGCCTCCCCCCCCAGCGACACCAGATGGCCATTCACCTTGAGGGTGGGCGGCGAGCCCACCGTCACAAACAGATCCGATCCCTTTCGCTCGACCAGCTCGCTCAGCAGATCATCCAGATTCATCATCTATCCCTCCCTGGGTGCGAGTCGCTTAAATGCTGTTGGGATCAACGGCCTTGGCCTTGGCATCGAGGGATGCCACCACGCCGCGGCTCACCAGCTGCTTGAGGCTCTGATCCATGGTCTGCATGCCGTGGGTCATCCCGGTCTGGATCACCGAGTAGAGCTGGGCGATCTTGTCCTCCCGGATGAGGTTACGCACCGCCGGAATGCCCATCATGATCTCGTGGGCCGCCACCCGGCCGCCGCCAATGCGCTTGAGCAGGGTCTGGGAGATGACCGCCCGCAGGGATTCGGAGAGCATGGAACGCACCATGTCCTTCTCCGCACCTGGGAAGACGTCGATGATACGGTCGATGGTCTTGGCCGCCGACGAGGTGTGCAAGGTGCCAAACACCAGATGGCCGGTTTCGGCGGCGGTCATGGCCAGACGAATGGTCTCAAGGTCGCGCATCTCGCCCACCAGAATGATGTCCGGGTCTTCCCGCAGGGCCGAGCGCAGGGCGTTGCTGAAGCTCTTGGTATCCCGGTGAACTTCCCGCTGGTTCACCAGACAGCGCTTGTTCTCGTGGACGAATTCAATGGGGTCTTCGATGGTGAGAATGTGGTGATGGAAGTTATCGTTGATGTAGTTGACCATGGCCGCCAGGGTGGTCGACTTACCGGAACCGGTCGGGCCGGTCACCAGTACCAGACCCCGCGGGAACTCGGCGATCTTGCGGAAGATCTCCGGCGCATCGAGATCCTCGAGGCTCAGCACCGTGCTGGGGATGGTACGAAATACCGCGCCCGAACCGCGCGCCTGCTGGAAGGCGTTGACCCGGAAACGGGCCAGATTGGGCACCTCGAACGAGAAGTCGACCTCGAAGTTCTCCTCCAGCTCCTTGCGCTGATGGTCGTTCATGATGTCGTAAATGAGGGCATGCACTTCCCGGTGTTCCAGGGCGGGCAAATTGATCTTGCGAACCTCACCATCAACCCTGATCATCGGGGGAACCCCGGCCGAGAGGTGTAGATCCGAGGCTTTATGCTTTACACTGAAAGCCAATAACTCTGTGATATCCATAGACTTGTCATTCTCCCATCACAAGATCACTAACGAAATATGAACCAGATTGCCCAGCACCTGTTTCAGGTAAAGGAACGTATTGCCCAGGCCGCCGAACGGGCTAGCCGCAACCTGCAGCAGATCCGCCTGCTGGCCGTGAGCAAGACCAAGCCGGTCGAGGCCATCATGGCTGCCCATGCTGCAGGTCAGCGCTGCTTTGGCGAATCCTACGCTCAGGAAGCAGCGGCCAAGATCGATACATTGCGCCAGCAGCCGGAATATAGCGACATAGAGTGGCACTTTATCGGCCCTTTGCAATCGAACAAATCCAAACTGGTCGCCGAACGGTTTGACTGGGTGCAGAGCGTGGATCGGGACAAGCTGATCGACCGCCTCAACAACCAGCGTCCCGCCAGCATGGCACCGCTAAATGTTTGTCTGCAAATCAATATTAGCGGAGAGAGCAGCAAATCCGGAACGTCGGAACAAGAGATTTTCCGCCTTGCCGAACTGGTTTCTCACAGTGAGCGGCTGGTGCTGCGCGGGCTGATGGCCATTCCCGAACACACCAGTGACGAGACCATATTGGCCGCCCAAATGGCCCGTATGCAGACTCTGTTCACCGAGCTTGCGCGACAATACCCCACGGTGGATACCCTCTCGATGGGGATGACCGAGGATCTTGAACTGGCGATAGCCCACGGTAGCACCATGGTGCGGGTCGGCACCGCCATCTTCGGCGCCCGTGAGTACTCATAGGCAAGGCCAGCGGATAACCCATACGTCCGCCTCTTGCCGCGACTTCATCAACAGGAGCGTTTGATGGAACACCAAATTCTGGCGTCAGGTGGTGCAGGCAGCACCCACCCCACCGCGACCCCATGTGCTACAGGAGCATCTGATGCAGCATAGAACGCTGGCCTTTATCGGCGCGGGCAACATGAGCCGCAGCATCATCGCCGGACTGGTCAAGGCGGGTTATCCCGCCGGGCAGATCACTGCTGCCAACCCCAGTCTGCCCAAGCTGGAGGCGCTGGCGAGCGAACATGGCATTCGCATCACCCAGAGTAATGCCGAGGCGGCCCGTGACGCCGAAGTGATCGTGCTGGCGGTCAAGCCGCAGTTGATGGCCGGCATGCTGGCAGCACTGGTTGAAGAGCTGGGCTCCCTTGAAGGCAAGCTGCTCATCTCCATCGCGGCCGGTATCAAGGTTGCGCGCCTTGGCGAGATGGCCGGTGGCCACGACCGCATCATCCGCACCATGCCCAATACCCCGGCCCTGCTGGGTCTGGGCATGACCGGTCTCTACGCGCCCGTGCATATTGCCGCCGCGGATCGCGACTTTGCCGAGCAGATGATGCAGGCGGTCGGCAAGACCCTCTGGGTGGAGCAGGAGTCTGGCATCAACGGCGTCATCGCCTCAGCGGGCAGTGCTCCGGCCTACTTCTTCCTCTTTATGCAGGCGATCGCCGAAGAGGCGGAGGCGATGGGTTTCTCGCCCGATCAGGCACGCCTGCTGGTGCAGCAGACCGCGCTGGGCGCAGCCGCCATGGTGGAGCAAAACCCGGAGCTGGCGCTGCAGACCCTGCGTGAGCAGGTGACCAGCAAGGGCGGCACCACAGCCGAAGCCATCAAGACATTCCAGCAGCAGGGGCTGATGCCGCTGACTGCGCAAGCCATGCAGGCGGCCGTTGCTCGCGCCACCGAAATGGAAACCCTCTTCTAACAGGAGCCCAGATGAACACTGCTTACTTTCTGATTAACACCGTTTTCGATCTCTACCTGATGGTGATCCTGCTGCGCGTCTGGCTGCAGTGGGCCCGCGCCGACTTCTACAACCCGATGAGCCAGATGGTGGTCAAGCTGACCAATCCGCTGGTGATCCCGCTGCGCCGGGTGATCCCGGGCTTGGGCGGCATCGATCTCGCCTCCGTGGTGCTGGCTCTGGCCATCGCCTTCGCCAAGCTGGCCCTACTCAAGAGCATGAACGTACTGCTGGCGGACTGGCTCAGCATCAGCCTGTTTGCCGCGCTGACCGTGCTGAAGAAAGCGGGCTCGATGATCTTCTGGGTACTGCTGATCCGCGCCATCCTGAGCTGGGTCAGCCAGGGCCGCAACCCCATCGAATACGTGATGCATCAGCTGACCGAGCCGTTCCTCGCCCCTATCCGTCGCGTACTGCCGGCACTGGGCGGACTGGATCTCTCGGTGCTGGTCGCCTTTATCGGCCTGCAAGCCATCAACTACCTGCTGGGTGACCTGTTCGGCCAGCTGTGGTGGATGATTTGATGCCAGCCGTCCTGCAACAAGGGGATGAACTGGTACTGCATCTGGTGATCCAGCCCAAGGCGAGTCGGGATCAGATCATCGGATTGCATGGTGAAGAGCTGAAAGTGGCCATCACGGCGCCGCCCGTCGATGGCCAGGCCAACAGCCATCTGATCAAGTTTCTGGCCAAGCAGTTCAAGGTGGCCAAGGGCCAGGTAACCATAGTACGGGGCGAACTGGGGCGGCACAAAACCGTCGCCATCGACAGCCCCAAACTGTTGCCGCAAGAAGTGTGTGCGCTGCTGAATGACACGCAAGGCTGAATGAATCTGCCTGCGCCAACCGTAGATATGAGAGGGATGACAGATGAAAACAGCCTGGATGAGTGGCCTGCTGGCACTGCTGATGACCCTGCCGCTCAAGGCAGAACAGATGAAGGAGCTGGGGCCCTGGTTGGTGCACTACAACGCCTTCAACTCCAGCTTCCTCACACCGGAGGTCGCCAAGGCGTATGGACTTGAGCGCAGCCGCTACAACGCCATCATCAATATCGCGGTACAGGACAAGCAGAAAGTGGCGCAAGCCGTGGGGATCACCGGTGAGGCCAAGAACCTGACCGGCACCATCCGCACCCTGAACTTTCAGGAGGTAAAAGAGGGCGACGCCATCTACTATCTGGCGACCCTCCCCTACCGCAACGAAGATACCTATCAGTTCACCCTGAAGATCATGGGCGGTGGGCAGCAACAGAACCTCAGCTTCCAGCAGACCTTCTACGTCGACTGAGCACCAACAAGAAGCCCCGACCAAAGCCAGGGCTTCATTTTATCCATATGACAAGGGCGCCATCAGGGCGCCCTTGTTACATCTATTCCGTACCGCAGCGGTTACAGGGCGAGGAACAGACCGGCCAGACAGGCGCTCATCAGGTTCGCCAGCACGCCGGAGAGAATGGCGCGCATACCGTAACGGGCGATGAAGGATTTGCGCTCCGGCACCATGGAGCCCAGACCGCCGATCAGGATCGCCATGGAGGAGATGTTGGCAAAGCCGCACAGGGCGAAGGTCACGATGGCCTTGCTCGACTCGCTCAGGGTCTGATCCTGCACCAGACCGATAAAGGCGACGAACTCGTTGACCACGATCTTGGTACCGATCAGAGCGCCAGCAGCTTGCGCCTGATCCCAAGGTACCCCGATCAGCCAGGAGACGGGGGCAAACAGCCAGCCCAGAATGATCTGGAAGCTCAGATCCAGCCCTACCAGACCGCCAGCCCAGCCGAGCAGGCCATTGAGCATGGCGATCACACCAACGAAGGCCAGCAGGGTGGCACCGACCGCCACCGCAATATTGAGGCCAGACATGGCACCATCGGCCGCCGCTTCAATCACGTTGGTGGCGCGGGGGATCTCTACATCCTGATGGTGATCGACCTCTTCAGCTCCCGGCGGCACCAGGATTTTGGCCATCGCCAGACCGGCAGGGGCCGACATGAAGGCTGCCGCGATCAGGTATTTCAGCTCAACCCCGAGGCTGGCATAGCCCACCAGGGTGCCACCGGCGACGGAGGCGAGACCACAGCTCATCACAGCGAAGAACTGGGAATCGGACATCTTGGAGAGGTAGGGTTTGACCACCAGCGGTGCTTCTACCATGCCAACGAAGATGTTGGCGGTCGCGGAAAGACTCTCGGCACGGCCGGTGCCCAGCAATTTCTGCAAGCCACCACCCAGCAGGGCGATCACCCGAGGCATGATGCCGATGTGGTAGAGGATGGCGATCACCGCGGAGAAGAAGATGATGACCGGCAACACGTTGAAGGCAAAGATGAAGCCCAGCTTGAACTTGGCCAGATCACCGAACAGGAAGGCGATCCCCTCCTGACCATAACCGATCACGCTACTTACGCTCTCGCTGACCCCGTTCAGCACGTGCTGACCAGCAGGCAACCAGAGCACCAGACCGGCAAACATGATTTGCAGGCAGAGGGCAAGGCCAACTGTTCGCAACGGGATACGACGACGATTATCAGAGCAGATGACGGCAAGCGCCAGGATACTCAGGATGCCGAGCAGGGCAATCATAGGGACTCCATCAGGTGGGGCAAAAGATGGGCGCGGATTCTGCGCCTCTCCCCCCGTCACTGCAAGTCCGCTTGGTTACAACCCTGTTAGAAAAAACGTTTGCACGATATCGGTTGCGCCAACTGGCTGATTTGGTTCGATTTTAGTATCAGGAGAAATCGAGAGTTCTTATATGGAAACAATTATTCCTCACCGCCGGACAATTTACCCCCGAGCCAGGGGGCCAGTCGCTGCTCCCAATAGGGTTCGGGGCCAAAGCGGGCCTTGAGGAAATCGATGAAGAGACGGATCTTGGGATCCAGATGTTCGCGACGGGCATAAACGGCGTGTACCGCCATCTGCTGGTTCGGTCGCCACCCTGGCAACACAGGGATCAGCTTGCCGCTCTGCAACTCCTTGTCCAGCAAGTAGTTGGCAATATAGGCGATACCGAGCCCGGCCAGTGCCGCATCCCGCACCGCCTCCGCCATATCCACCCGATAGTTGCCCGCAACCTGCACCGTCTGGCGCTCCTTGCCCTGGCGAAACGACCACTGGTGATAGCGCCGCTCCCGACTCTGGTAAGTGATGCAGTTGTGCTGGGACAGATCCTTGGGATGGAGCGGCGTGCCGTGGCTCAGCAGGTAATCCGGCGAAGCCGCCACCACGAAGCCAATGTCGGCCAGCCGCTGCCCCACCAGCCCTTCCGGCTTGTCCTCATAGGTGGTGAGCCAGAGATCCAGCCCTTCATCCACCAGATTGGTTCTGTGGTCGAACAGCGAGACTTCCAGCTCCAGCTCGGGATAGCGATCCTGAAACGCCTTGAGATGGGGAATGACGTGCAGACGGCCGAAGGATTGTCCCACCCCGAGATGGAGCACACCGCTCACCTTGCCGCGCCGCTCGGCGATCATGGAGTCCGCCTCCTGCGCCACTGCCACCAGCGCATGGCAGTGACGGGCATACTCCTGACCCAGCTCGGTCAGGACGAAGCGGCGGGTGGTACGCTGTACCAGCTGGGCACCAAGGGTGGTCTCCAGCAGCGCCAGCTGCTTGCTGATATGAGATTTGGAGACCCCGAGACGACGGGCGGCGGCAGAGATCCCCTGCTCGCGCACCAGCGCATCGAAGATCACCATTTGAGGAAGACGTTGCAGCACAAGATAACCGGATTGAGTGGCGGGAGCCCATTATTCCAGAGCCGCCCGCCAAGGGGTAGGGTCAGAGCCCCAGCGCCCGGGTGATCTGCAGTTTGAGGGGGTCGTCAGCCGGATTCTGGTTGGCACCGTAGCTGGCGATCAGCCTGCCATCGCGCCCCACCAGATACTTGTGGAAGTTCCAGTTCGGCTCATCCCCATCAGCGGCCGCCGCCAGCCCCTTGAACAGTGGCACAGCATCGGAGCCCCGCACCGCTACCCGATTGAACATCGGGAAGGTGACGCCATAGTCGCGGCGACACACCTCGGCGGTCTTGGTCTCGTTGCCCGCCTCCTGCCAGAAATCGTTGGAGGGGAAACCCAGAATAATCAGCCCTTTATCCTTGTAGCTCTGGTAGAGCTTCTCCAGATCGCGAAACTGACCGCTGTAGCCGCAGTAGGAGGCGGTATTGACCACCAGTACCACCTTGCCCTCGGTCAGCTGACAGAGGTTGTGGCGCTGGGCATTGTTGAGCTCCCGCATCTCCACATTGAAATAATCGGGGCACGCCGCAGAGGCCGCGCCGGCCCCCAATAACAGCAACAGAGTGAACCATTTCATCGCCAAGACTCCTTTTGTTTTGTCCATCATACGCGGTTACCAGAGCCGCAGTTCACTCTCAATGCAATGGAATGCCGGTCAGCCAGCCGTGGCCCCAGAACACCAGCAGCGCGGTGGCAACCAGGCCCGCCCCGACGCTGATGCCGGTGCCCGTCCAGTTGGCCGCAGGACGGGGATATCGCTGCCAATCCCGCACCGAAATCCAGACCATGCTCACCAGCGCCCACAGCCCGATACCGCCAAACAGCACCAAAGATCGCGCCTCGCTGTTGACCAGCAGATGGGCCACCGCCCAGAGCAGGGTACCGAGCAGTTGGGGATGCACCAGCCAACGGCGCAGATGGTTGGACCCCTGGCCGGAGAAGAACAGGATCAGCACAAAGGGCATCATCACCGTCATGGTCATCGGCCCCCACTCCGGCAGGAAGTAGAGCGGCAGCGAGCTGGCCGACCGCCAACCGGCAATGATGCAGGCGATGGCGACAAACACCAGCAGGGAGAAGAGCCCCTTGTAGCGATTCTCACCCAGCCGCTCGCGCAGTCGCGCCCGATTGGCAACTGCAAAACAGGGGTAGAGATGGATCAGGGTAAACAGCGCAACCCCCAGGGTCAGCAGGAACATGAGTCTCTCCTTGTACTTGGTACGACCACTATGCCGTAAAGGGAGATTTGCGCCTATCAAAACCGCGCTTACCCATGGAGTCAAAAGTGTGGCAAGACAAAGGAGCAGAAAGAAAAGAGCCGATCACTATGGATCGGCAAATAAGTGCCAGGGCAGTCAGACATCTCGCGGGATGGGAGATGCCCCAAACGGGGATATTGAGTGGCCGATGGGGCGCATCGGCCGAACCGGATCAGCCCTTGAGCTGATAGAGCGCTGCTACGTTGCGCGCAGTGAGTTGAATGTTGGTGCTGGCGCTCTCCAGCGCTTCCGGCAGAGACATGGCACGGTTGACCACGGCGAAAACTGCATCCAGCCCGTGCTCGTGCACCACGCCGCAATCGTCGGTCAGGCAACCGGAGATGCCGATCACCGGCTTGCCGAACTGCTTGGCGCAACGTGCGACACCGATTGGCGTCTTGCCATGGATGGTCTGGCTGTCGATGCGCCCTTCGCCGGTGATAACCAGGTCCGCATCGGCCACTTCCTCGGCCAGCTTCAGGGCTTCAATCACGATCTGAATGCCAGGCTTGAGTTCGGCACCAAGCAGACCGACCAGCGCGGCCCCCATGCCACCGGCAGCGCCCGCCCCCGGAATATCCTTCACCTGCTTGCCAAGGGCCTGCTCAATGCAGTCGGCATAACGGGAGAGGTTGGCATCGAGCTGCGCCACCATCTCGGGGGTCGCCCCCTTTTGCGGGCCAAACACCGCAGAGGCGCCTTTCGGGCCGCAGAGCGGGTTGTTCACATCGCACGCTACCTCGATAACCAGATCGCTCAGACGCGGATCCAGACTGCTCAGATCGATGGTCGCGAGCTCACTGAGACCTGCGCCACCCAGAGCAATAGGCGCACCATCCGCTTTGAGCAGCTTGCCGCCGAGCGCCTGGATCATGCCGGCACCGCCGTCATTGGTGGCGCTGCCGCCGATACCGAGAATAAGGTGCTTAACCCCCATCTCCAGCGCGGCCAGGATCAGCTCGCCGGTGCCGAAGCTGGAGGTGAGCAGCGGATTGCGCTGCTCGGGCGCCACCAGATGGATGCCGGAGGCGGCGGCCATCTCGATGACGGCGCGCTCGCCATCACCCAGCAGGCCGACGAAGCCCTGCACCTTGTTGCCAAGGGGCGCGGTCACTTCGACCGGCAGGATCCGGCCACCGGTGGCATCGACCAGCGATTGCACCGTGCCTTCACCGCCATCGGCCATCGGCAATTTGACGTAGGTAGCGTTTGGCAACACCTGTTTGAAACCAGCCTCGATGGCATCAGCCACCACCATGGCGCTCAGACTCTCCTTGAATGAATCGGGGGCAATAACAATTTTCATATCAATTCCTTAGGCGAGGCCAAACACGCCAAACATCAGGGTGGAGACAGTGGCAATGGTCAGACCGACTGCAGTTTCGTAAGGGATAAGTTTCAGGCGCTCACCTACCCCCATGTGGACGCTGCCACCGGTGGCATGGAAAAAAGAGCCGTGGGGCATGTGGTCAAACACAGTGGCACCGGCATGGATCATCGCCGCCCCGGCCAGACTGCTGATCCCCAGTTCAATCAGGGTGGAGCTGAATACGTTGGAGGCCACCACGGTACCGGCGGTGGTCGAGGCAGTCGCCAGTGACATCAGGGCACCGGAGATGGGCGCCAGCAGGTAAGAAGGCAGACCGGAGGCTGTCAGGCCGCTGATCAGCACATCTTTCAGGCCGGAGTTGGCAATGATGCCCGCCAGGGTACCGGTACCCAGCAGCATGATGGCAACCGGCGCCATGCGGGCGAGGCCGGAGACCGCAAACTGGTTCACCTTGCTAAATTTACCCATCATCAGGGCACCGACCAGACCACCGAGCGGCAGCGCAATCAGCGGATCCACCACGATACCGGCGACCGGCCGCAGGGCCAGCAGCAGGATGGCGACCAGCGGTGCACTGATGGCGGCGGCAAAGCCCGGCAACTTGGCACCGGCAAAGCTCACCACCTCGTCGGCGGCAACCTTGCTGCCCTTGTTGTTAAGACGCTTGGCCAACCAGTAGGCCATCACCAGACCGAACAGGCCCGGAATGATGCCCGCCGCCATCACAGAGGTGAGGGGCAGATGGAAGGCATCAGCCGCGGCAATGGCGTTGGGGTTGGGGGACATCACGTTGCCCGCCTTGCCGCCGCCGATCATCGCCAGCAGGATGGCCGCCTTGGAGAGATCGGCACGGCGGGCGATGGCCAGCGCAATGGGAGCCACCGTGATGACGGCCACATCCACGAACACGCCGACCGCAGTCAGGATCAGGGTTGCCAGCGCCAGCGCCAGCAGGGCGCGGGTTTCACCCAGCTTCTTGACGATGGTCTCGGCGATAGTGGTGGCGGCGCCCGATTCGATCAGCACGCCCGCCAGTACACCGGCCGCCAGGATCCGCATCACAGCTGTGGTGATCCCCTGGGCACCGCCGATCATCAGGGCGACGGTCTGGGTCAGATCGGCACCGCCAATCAGGCCACCGGCCAAAGCCCCCACGATCATGCCGTAAGCGGGCGGCACCTTCTTCAAAATGAGGATGATGGCGATGGAGAGCGCTGCGATGGCGCCAAGGGCTGTAACCGGGATCATGACGGACACCTTCAATGGGAGTGAATGGCCGCCATTATGGAGATCTGCAATCAGAATGCTTTGGCTTACAAACCAAAAATTGCGTCATGAAAACGTGTTTTTTTATCCAACTTCACAATCACAAGTCGAGATTAAGGCCGAGATAGAGCAAAAATTTTTCGTCTAACTTGTTGAAATTCAACCCGGTTATCTGCTCTATCCGCCCCAGCCGATAGCGCAGGGTATTGGGGTGAATGAACAGGGCTTCGGCACAGCGATGCAGATCACAATCCTGCAAGAAATAGTGGCGCAGGGTCTTCTGCAGCGCCCCCTTGCCATCTTCCCGGGCCAGTTTCTGCAGCGGTGTGCGCAGCTGATCCGCCTGCCAGGAGTCCGCCAGACTGCCCAGCAGCACTGGCAAACGGTAATCCTCAAAGAAGTAGACCTGCTTGCGCGGCGCCTGCCGCATGCCACGGCGCAGGGTATCTCGCGCCGTCTGGTAAGAGCGCGCCAGCCCGTCGATCCCGGCGAAGTAATCGCCCACCGCGATATGCACCTTGAAGTGGGGAATGCGCGCCAGCAACTGCTTGATCCGGCTGCGCTCCTGCGCCGATTGCCAGACGCCATCACTCAATTGTGCCGGTTTGAGCACCACTATCTCGTCGAGCCCGTTGATGGCGACCAGATTGTCCCGCTCCGGATTTTCCAGCTGATGGACCAGCTCCCGCAGACGCGCCGGATCCGCCTCCTCCAGCGCCAGCACGGCTACCACCCGAGGCTGGGCCAACTCCAGCCCGAGAAAGCGGGCCGCCTGCTGCAATTGATCGACTCGCCCCTCACCACGAATGAGCTGCAACACCAGCTCCTCCTTGTGGCGCTTGTCCCACTGCAACTGCTCGGTAAGCGCCGCCTGCTCCAGGATTAGCTCGGCGGTCATTCGCACCAGCTCGGCGTAAGCACGCACTTCCTCCGGATCGCCGGAGATGCCGATCACCCCGATCAGCTCCCCCTGATAGGAGATGGGTAAATTGATGCCGGGTCGCACCCCTTTGAGCTGCAAGGCTGTCGCTTCGCTGATCTCCACCACCCTGTTTTCGGTCAGCGCCAGCACGGCCCCTTCGTGGCGCTGATGAATCCGCTCCGGATTGCCGGACGCAATGATGAGGCCATGTTCGTCCATCACGTTGACCGAGAACGACAGGATCTTCATCGCCCGTGCGACGATCTGGCGGGCAAGATTATCGTTTAGCTGCATAACATCTCCGGACAAGGAACTGATCTGGCGGCACCACCACGGGGCGATTCAGGGCACATGGGCGCAAAGATGCCACATCATCAAGACAAGCGAGAGGGGGATCGCTAGAATAGGCCACTTTACCCGATGTGTGCCCCGCCATGGAGCAGGAATTGCGTGCTTGCACCCGCCTGCCCGTGATGGCCCATCCCTCCGATCTGGACTGTGCTATGGATTATGAATTTCGCCGAGACCCGTTTGGTGGCTATCGCGCCCGGTTCTCCATGGGCCATGAAGCCATCGGTCAGTGGCTGATCGACGAGGTTGGCAAGGATGAGGAGAAGCTCGACGAGCTCTTCTCCATCATTGATCAGCTCTCCAACCGCACCCGAGTCGAATACCGGCTCAACGGCGGTGACTACTCCCTGCTGCTGACCCATGAAGAGGCGGAGGTGAAAGCCAACGCCCTCAATATCGAGCTGGGTGAGGATCTTGACGATCTCGCCTACTACGATGATGAACAGCTGGCCATGTGTGGGCTGGAAGATTTTGCCCAGGTGCTCACCTCCTGGCGCGCCTTTATCCGTAACGAGGATATGGGCTGATTGACCCAATGTCGGGCAAATGTGCCCTTTTGCCTAACTCAACAGGATTGACTATGTCTATTTACGATTTTGATGACGAGCTGCCGGAAGACGAGCAGGATCAACCGAAGAAACCCGCCCAACCCAAGAAGAAAGGCAAGCAGGTGATGAACACTCAGGTCAACCTGAGCCCGCGCGATGCCAGCCGTCTGAACGGCATGCACGTTGAAGCGATCGCCACGCTGGACGACGTCAGCTTGCCGAAGAACGTCATCTTCAAGGCTGGCCTGATCGCCTTGGGCGAACTGGAAGCCGGCAAGCGCGCCGATATCATCGCCCGCGTGATCGCAGAATCAGGCCGCTAAGCGTCCCTGAAGGCATAAAGAAAGCCGGAGCCACTGCTCCGGCTTTTTGTTTTCCGCCTAGGCACTCTCAACGGCAATCGATCCCCTTTCCGGCTCGGGAGATCAGTTGGTCATAGCGGCCATCGGCACGGGCGGCAGCCAGGGCATGATTGAAGCGCTCAAGCAGGCTGGCGGCCTCCGGGTACTGCCGTGAAATGATCAGATAAAAAGTGTCGCTCTGGCGAAAGTGGGGCAATGCCTGCAGATGGCAGGGGTCGCCAAACAGTTGGCGGCTGGCATCCCGGGTCACCGTCTCGTTCATCGGCAGCAGATCGATCCGTTTGCGATCCAGCAGTTGCAGACACTGTGCCAGGGTCTTGGGGCGCTGCAGATCCAGCCCGAAACGCTTGATCACCCCGTCGGCATGGCTGGTGCTCCACCCCAGCGGAATACAGACACGCAACCCTTGCCAGCGGCCAGCCTGAATGGCCTCGCTCCCCCGATAGGTGAACCAGGAGAGGCGATCTATATGAATGGGAGCGCTGTAGTGGAAGAGCTTGGCCCGCTCGGCAGTCCAGGCGTAGGGGAAGGTGGCCGCAACCAACCCATTGCGGGTCAACTGATAGCCGCGGGGCCAGGGCAGGTAGTCGACCTGGATCTCCCGATAACCTGCCTCTTGCAGCAGGGTCGTCACCAGCCGGGTGCTCTCGCCGCCTTCAGGCAGTGCCTTGCCGGTATACGGGGTGAACTCACCAGTCACCAGCAGCAAGGGTGCCGCCTGCAGCCAGACACACCAACAACACAACAACCACAGACAGTGCTTCATCAGCTGCTCTCCCTTTACCCTGTTGATGAGTATAGAGAAGGGATCCGACCACCTCCTGCGCGGTTGTCCTGCTGACGTCCACTTGTTAAGGTTGCCGCCTGCCTCGATCAAGGAGATCCAATGTTACCCCTTCCCGACTCATTTATCTGGGGCGCGCTGGCACTGGCCGTGCTGCTTGCCCTCTTCCGCCAGCGTCTTCCCGCCTTTGCCTTGCTGGGACTCTCCCTGCTGCTGGCACTGTGGCTTGACCGAATGACGCTACCCGCCCTGCTGATCTCGGTCGCAGGATTACTGCTGGCGTGGCGTACGCCAGCCCTCCCCGCCCGCCGGGCGATAGCGGCCAGAGTGGTGCTGATCCTCTGGGCGATTGCGCTGACCCTGCACCTGATCCCCGGCTTCAACAATCTCAAGGTGCTGGATCAGGCGCTGGCAGGCCCCGCCAGCGTGCCGTTCAACATGTATCTGAACCTCGACAAACCGCTGCTGCTCTTTGGCTTGCTGCTGGCCTGCCCGATGCTGCTGGGCAAGGGGGGCGCAATCCGCTGGCGCCCGCTGGCCCTGTTACTGCTGCCGCTGGGTACCCTGCTGGTCATCGCCTGGCAATTGGGAGCACTGAAACCGGAAGTGGGTCTGCCCCACTGGTGGTGGCTGTTTGCACTCAACAATCTGCTGTTCACCTGCGTGGCGGAAGAGGCGCTGTTTCGCGGCGCGATCCAGCAGGGGCTGACCGAACGTTACCGCCCCTGGATTGGCATCGTCGTGGCCGCGCTACTGTTCGGAGCCATCCACTTGCCCGGTGGCCCACTGCTGGCGCTGTTTGCGACCCTGGCAGGCTGCTGCTATGGCCTGGCATTCCAGCTCAGCGGGCGACTCTCCGTGGCCATCCTGATCCACTTCGCCTTCAACTTCGCCCATCTGGCGCTCTTCACCTACCCGCTGGCCCACCGCTAACTCCTGAAGGCGCCTGACACGGGCGCCTTCCCTCGCTCTTCCCTCTCTCTTTAAGCGTGCTGCCTCTCTTTAAGCGTGCTGCCTCGCTCGCTTTACACCTCCACAAAGCTCCAAACAAAACCAATTCATTTACTTGTAACCAAAATGTAAACAAACTGACCTCTGCATTCGCCATAACAGTCACTTTCCATTGCCCTGCAACCAAAAGGATCCTGTGATGCAGAAAACCCTCAGTTATGCCGCCCTGCTGCTGGTCAGCCAGTTCCCGCAACTGGCACTGGCCGATACCGATGTCTATCTCACCAACAACAGTCCTGAACCGCTTCAGATCGACATCCGCCAAAGCGGCAGCGGCCAGCTGCAACCCGGCAGTCAGTGGCTTCAGCACCGCACAGAGCTGGGCCCATGGGAGAGCGCCATGGTACTCAGCTTCAATCGCTATGAGGGGGTCAAGGCGGGCAAGAGCTATCTGTTCGAAACCCGTGTGACCACAGCGGGTGGCGACGTCTATCGGCTCAACCAGCTGATGGAGGGAACCTGGTGGAACACCACCTTGCAGCACGGTGGCGAAACGCCGACCGGCGCATCCGGTTGGCAAAACGATCGAGCGATCCACCGCGTTGCGGGGCCACAAGAGCTGGCATTTGCCGCCAAGTTCACCGGCCGCTACGACGATCTGCACTATATGATCACGCCCCCCCAAAAACGGGAGCAACCGGAACCGGCAGAAAATAGGCTCAAGGTGGCCAGCTACAACGTCTGGGCGCTGCCTGTGATCGCCTCCAGCATCGGCGATGCGGTTGACCTTGCTGCCTGATTATCTCAAGGGTTACGACGCCCTGCTGCTGCAAGAGGTATTCGATGGCCGCCGCGAGGGCTTTTTACAGGCGCTGGCGAAAGAGTACCCCTACCAGACCAAGGTACTCGACAAGCCCGGGGTCAACATTCATGACGGCGGCGTGGTGAGCGTCAGCCGCTATCCCATAGTGCGGGAGGCCCAGCTGGTCTATCCCCAATGCACCGGCACCGACTGCTTCGCCGACAAGGGGGTGATGTACGCCGAGGTGATCAAGGGGGGCAAGGCGTGGCACCTGTTCGCCACCCACACCGCCAGCTTCGACACCGACGAGGCGCGCAAGCTGCGGCAGATCCAGTTCGGTCAGATCCGCTCTCTGGCTGCCAGCCTCAAGATCCCCGCCAGCGACACCGTCATCTACGGCGGTGACTTCAACGTCAACAAACGCAAGTTTGCCGATGACTACGCCAACATGCTGGCCAATCTGAACGCCCATGAACCCGCCTATGGCGGCTATACCGAAGCCACCTTCGACCCCAGGATCAACCCCTATGCCGGTGGCCCGCTCTCCGGTGGCGCCAACGTAGAGTATCTGGACTATCTGGTAGTGAGCCGGGAATACGGCAGCGCCAGCCACAACCTCAACACGGTCTGGATCCCGCGCAGCAGCGATGGCAGCCTCTGGCCCGCCAGCAACCTCTCAGACCACTTCCCGGTCAAGGGAGAGATCAGCCGATGACTCGCCGTTACGGGATACTGGCGCTGGCTATCCTGACCCTTTTGCTGGTGAATCTGGGCTGGCAGGAAGAGCCGTCTCCGATATCGCCAGAACGGTCGACGACGCCCTCTCTGGCCGATATGCAGTTGCCAACAGAACCGGGGAGCCCGCCTCCCCGAATGCCAAACGCTGAGGGGATGGATGGCAAAAGCAAAGAAGTGCCCAGCAGCTGGCAGGCGATGCCGGATGAACTGATCAACCAGCTTGCCAGCGAGATCAGCGACAGCGAGTTGCCGCTGGCGCAGCGTGTGAGCAATCTGGAAGCAACAGAGGCCGGGTGGCTGAGCGAGGGTGAGAGCCTGATCCGGCTACAGGGGCGCTATGCCCTGGCGCTGGATCAGTTGGCGCAAGAGAGCGAGCAGTTGCCGCTGGCCGAGCGGCTGGACGCCCTCAGCCGCTTGCAGGACCGGTGGGCAGCGGATCATCCGGATCTGGCGGTGGATCTGTTCAACCCGGATGCCCGCCTGCAGCAAGCTCGTCAGCTGTGGGGAGATGAGGAGCTGGCTACCCTGGCCCGCCACTTCCTGCCCTCAGAGCAGGCCGAAGCCACGCTGGTGTTTGCCGGGGCGCGCCAGCAGCAGCTCGCTCAACGCAGCCGCTACCAGCGAGAGCTGGCCGAGCTGGAGCAGCAACTGGCGGCCAGCCAACAGCAGATGGATCCTGCGCTGTGGCAACAACACAAGGAGGAGGTGTTGAGCCAGTGGCGTCGTGACTTCTTCGCGCGGGAGCAAGGCAAACCCTGAGGTCAGCGCTTGCCCTTGAACTGCTTGACGCTGCGTTTGGCCTGAGTACGGCGATTGGCCTGCTTGTCACGCGGGGGGCGCTTGCCCTCCCCGCTGGCAGGCTGGTCGGTAACCGGGAATCCAGCCAGATCGCCCAACGGCAGCTCGCGGCCTGTCAGGGTGCGGATAGCTTGCAGCATGTCACTCTCGCCATGACAAACCAGCGAGATGGCCAGCCCCTCGCGGCCAGCCCGGGCGGTACGACCGATGCGGTGTACATAGACAGGTGCGCTGGCGGGCAAGTCCAGATTGATCACCACCGGCAGCGCCTCCACATGGATGCCGCGCGCCATCAGGTCGGTGGCCACCAGCACCCGAATTTTGCCCTCTTTGAAATCGCCGAGCGCCTGCTCGCGCACCGCCTGCTCCTTCTCGCCATGGAGGGCTGCCACCGCAATGCCCGCCTTGGCCAGCTTTCTGGCAACCCCGTCGGCATCATCCCGCGCACTGATAAAGACCAGCACCTGCGGCCACGCCTGCTCCTTGAGCAAGCTGATGAGCGCCGGTACCTTGCTGCTCTTGTTGACCAGATAGAGCCGCTCTTCGATCTCGTTCACCACGCTGTTAAGGGGGTTGGCCTCGATACGGGTAGGCTCGCGCAGCAGGCCGTTGGCCAGCGCCTCCAGCTCGGCAGGCAAGGTGGCGGAGAAGAGCAGGGTCTGGCGATCCGCCGGAATAAAGCCGAGCAGTGCCTTGATGTCGGGAGCAAAGCCCATCTCCAGCAGGCGATCCGCTTCATCCAGCACCAAGAGTTGCAAACCATCCAGCCCCAACAGTTGCTGGGTCAGCAGATCCCGCAGCCGCCCCGGCGTGGCGACCAGCAGCTGTGGCCCCAGCGCCAGCTCGGCCTGTTGCCGCTCCTGCGCAACGCCCCCACACAGCGTCACGATACGCAGCCCCAGCGCCTCGGCACCCTCTTTTAGCGCGGCAGTGACCTGAATCGCCAGCTCGCGAGTTGGCACAAGCACCAGACCCTGTACCTGACTGGAGGCGGGATCCAGCCGTTGCAACAGCGGCAAGCCAAACGCCAGGGTCTTGCCGCTGCCGGTCTGGGCCAGCGCCAGCAGATCCTGCCCCGCCAGCGCCGCCGGAATGGCCAGCTGCTGGATGCGGGTCGGCGTCTGCAAGGTGACGGGCAAAGAGGCAAGCAAGTCGGGATGAAGGGCAAGTTCGCTAAAGGTCATGGCGCTACGTCAACAAAGAAGTGGGAGGCGAAGTCTAGTGAGCGGGGGCCGAGAAGTAAAACCCTATCCATGATGGCCTGGCCGAGGGGGGCTGGCGACCGGATGACTACACTTTAGCTGACCCATCACCAAGAGAGACCCGCCATGACCAGACACATCCCCCTTCTGCTGCTCGTGGTCACCCTGCTCGGCAGCGCGACTCTCGGCCTGTCGCAGACTCCGGAGAACGACGCCGCCCCCGAGCCGCCGAAACCGGCGCGCATCCTCAATGCCCACCTTGGCGAGCTGCCGGGGCTGATCAATGCCGACAAGACAGGCCCCTTTGTCGACCTGGTGCACGCCATCGATGACCTCTACCCCGATGTAACCATCAAGATCACCATCTACCCCATCGCCCGTGCCATGGCTGGGGTGATCTCCGGCAAGGCTGATCTGGGGCTGCCCGCCATCCGCAACCTCAAGGATATCGATATGCTGGCTTATCGCTTCAGCACCCGCAGTTTTGGCAAGGTTGCCCATGTGATTTACAGCAATACCAGTTATCCAGTCACCACGGATATGGCCTATGGCATAGTGCCCACCAAACGGGATCTGCTGATCGAGGCCGTACCCGACTATATGCCCTTCCCGGTGCAGCGCTCGATGAGTATCGAGCAGTCACTGCGCAAGCTCTCACGCGGCCGTATCGACGCCTTTGTCTGGGCACAAGAGGAGGCCGACCTGATGCTCAAGCAGCTGGGGCTGACCAATATCAGGCGAGAATTTTTCGGGGATTTCGAGGATGTCTTCATCATCCAGAAAGGGGCTGCTGGTGATGAGATGGACGAATTTCTCCGGCAAGCCATCGATCAGCTGGCCGCCACCGGCAAACTGGCCGAGATCTACGAGAAGATCCACCGCCCCTATGTGGAGTGGCAACCCTCCCCAGCCGCCAAGGTTGAACCAGCAACCACCCCGCCTACTACCCCCTGAACAGACAATTCCCGCATAAAAAATCCCGCCGAAGCGGGATTTTTTATGGCTTGCAGCCTTACAGCACGGCCAACGCCGCAGCGTAGTTCGGCTCGTCGGCCACTTCGGCGACCAGCTCGCTGTGCAGCACCTTGTTGTCACCATCCAGCACCACGATGGCGCGAGCGGTCAGACCGACCAGCGGGCCGGAAGAGAAGGCAACGCCGTAATCTTCCATGAAGGCCGCACCGCGCAGGGTGGAGAGGGTCACTACCTTGTCCAGACCTTCGGCGCCACAGAAGCGGGACTGGGCGAACGGCAGATCGGCGGAGATGCACAGCACGACAGTATTCTCCAGCGCGCTGGCCTGCTCGTTGAACTTACGCACAGAGGTCGCGCAGGTCGGGGTATCGACGCTCGGGAAGATGTTCAGGATTTTACGCTGACCGGCAAAGCTTGCCAGGGTCACGTCGGAGAGATCCTTGGCCACCAGGGAGAATGGCTTGGCTTGCTCACCGGCGACCGGGAAGTGACCAGCGACGGAGACCGGGTTGCCTTGCAGAGTGACTGAGTTGCTCATGTGTTATGTCCTTTATTGGTGTAGTAAAAATCCGAGTGATCAGTATAGGGGCGGCGAGACCAGACAAACACCCGCGAAGACAAGGGATATAAAGGGGTTGACCTTGGACTTAACACCAAGGTTTAGACTCCTTCTCGGTAATCAGGGATCTCGCAGGGGCGGGATCCATCAAGAGGGACTCATCATGAGCAAATCCTGCTGCAATCATCAGCACGCCGCCCCCATCAAAGCCGTCAGCAAGGCGGCCCCCGGCCAGAGTGAGCATCACCACGATAGCCACTGCTGCGACAACACCACGCCCGTCAGTTGCTGTTCAACCCCGACGCCTCATGAACACGCATCCCGTGACGGCAATGAATCCCCCGGGGATGAAGAGCCTCCCCGAGGAAGTTACCACGATAAAGCGTGCTGCAGTGCACCCTTATCGCCGGCTCACGATCATAAGCATGATCACGAGCACGATATGCCCCCTGCCGACCCGCTGGTTGCACCGGAACAAGGCAACAGCCGCCACAGCTGGCAGATGTTGGGGATGGATTGCCCTAGCTGCGCCCGCAAGATCGAGACCGCCGTCAGCCGGGTGAGCGGCGTGCAGCAGGCCCGCGTGCTGTTTGCCACCGAGAAGCTGGTAGTGGATCTGGCCCCCGGTCTCTCCCCCGATCCCGTCACCGCCGCCGTGCTGGCCGCCGGTTTCCAGCTAAAGGGTGCTCAGGCCAATACAGCCCACACAATCACAAAGGAAGCAACACGCCAAAGCCCGCTGCTGACCACCCTGGGCAAATATTGGCAGCCCCTGTCACTGGCCGGCCTGATGTTGGTCGCCGCCCTGCTGCCGAAAGAGTTCGGTCAGCCACTCTTTACCCTGGCGACCCTCTGGGGTCTGTGGCCCATCTCCCGCAAGGCGTGGGCGCTGACCAAAAGCGGCTCCCCCTTCGCCATCGAGACCCTGATGACGGTCGCCGCCGTGGGGGCCCTGTTCCTCGGCGAAACCGCGGAAGCGGCCATGGTGCTGCTGCTCTTTATGCTGGGTGAACATCTGGAGGCCTACGCCGCCGGACGCGCCCGTGCCGGGGTCACAGCCCTGATGGCGCTGGTGCCTGACAAGGCGCTGCGGATCCGTACCACTGCTGAGGGCGAGGTGCGCGAAGAGGTCGGCGCCGATGAGCTGCGTCCCGGCGATATTATCGAAATCGCCCCGGGTGCCCGCTTGCCGGCCGATGCTCGTCTGCTCGACGCCCTCGGCGCGTTTGACGAGAGCGCCCTGACCGGTGAATCCATTCCGGTGGAGCGTCGTCAGGGTGACAAGGTGCCGGCCGGCAGTCTGGCTGCCGATCGAGTGCTGCGCCTTGAAGTCGTCTCCGAGCCCGGCAACAACGCCATCGACCGCATTCTGCACCTCATCGAGGAGGCCGAAAGCCAGCGCGCGCCCATCGAGCGCTTTATCGACCGCTTCAGCCGCTGGTACACCCCGGCCATGATGCTGATCGCCATGCTGGTCGTCATTATTCCACCGCTCGCCTTCGGCCAGAGCTGGGATGAGTGGATCTATCGCGGACTGGCGCTGCTGCTGATCGGCTGCCCCTGCGCGCTGGTCATCTCCACCCCGGCAGCGGTTACCTCGGCACTGGCCGCGGCCACCCGTCAGGGGGCTCTGATCAAGGGTGGTGCTGCGCTGGAGCGACTGGCCCATATCGACACCGTCGCCTTTGACAAGACTGGCACCCTGACGCTGGGCAAGCCGCAACTGACCGAGCTGGTGAGCCTCAATGGCCAACCGGAGACCGAGTTGCTGGCACTGGCGGCTGCCATCGAGCAGGGCTCCCACCACCCGCTGGCCCGCGCCGTGGTCGCCAACGCGACCGAACAGGGGCTGACGCTGGCGGAGGCCCGCGACCTGCGCGCACTGCCAGGCATGGGGGTTGAGGGACGCATCAACGGTGAACTGTGGCAACTGCTGGCACCGAGCCGGGTGGCGGCCCTGAATATGGAACAGCAAACCCGGATTGCTTCGCTGGAGCGGCAGGGCAAGACGGTGGTCGTGCTCTGCCAGAGCAGCGATGCTCAGGCGTCGCCGGTTGCCCTGCTGGCGCTGCGGGATCAGATCCGGCCGGAGGCGGCGGCTGCGCTGCAAGAGCTCAACCGGCTCGGGCTCAACAGCATCATGTTGACCGGCGATAACCCCCGTGCCGCCGAGGCGATCGCCACCGAGCTGGGCATGGGCTGGCGCGCCGGTCTGCTGCCGGAGAACAAGGTAGAAGAGATCGCCAAGCTGGCCAGCACCCGGAAGGTTGCCATGATCGGCGATGGCATCAACGATGCCCCCGCCATGAAGCGGGCCAGTATCGGCATCGCCATGGGGGGCGGCACCGATGTGGCGCTGGAGACCGCCGATGCGGCGCTGACCCACAACCAGCTCGGCGGCATCGCCGCGATGATCCGGTTGTCGCGGGCGGCACTGGCCAATATTCACCAGAATATTGCGCTGGCGCTGGGGCTGAAGGCCATCTTTCTGGTCACCAGCCTGCTCGGCATCACCGGCCTGTGGATTGCGGTGCTGGCCGATACCGGCGCCACCGCGCTGGTGACCGCCAACGCCTTGCGGCTGCTGCGCAAGCGTTAAGCCAGCCAATGGCATCCCAGCCAAAAGCCGTCCCCCAACCGGGACGGCTTTTCTTTTTCCTCCCATTCCTCTCACGGCACCCCGTAAAAGAAAAAGCGCGCCTGCCGGTCGGCAGTCGCGCTTTGCTTACTCTCTCGGAGTTATCCCACCCTTGGCGAGGTGGAATTCAACCCGGGGGCGCCGAGCCATCCCCCGGACTCAATGGCTTGCTTACTTGACGCTGCACTCCTGAATGACGGCTGTGCCCGCCTTGACGCCAGCCGGGTCAACCTTCACCAGCACACTCCACAGCCCCTGCGGCAGGGTGATGCTGTTATTGGCACTGCCCCCCTTGGAGAAGGCGAACGAATAGCCGGTTTCAGCGTTCACCGCGCCACCACCGTTGAGCAGGTACTCCTTGCTCCAGTCCTCGTTGGCGACCTTGAACTCGGTGCTACCGGCATAGTTGAACGCCGCCTGATAGATGGCGAGATCGCCGTCCATCCCCTTGTAGCTCAGCTGGTACTGGGGTTGGGCATTCCAGCCTGAAAGCTCACCCTTGACGAACAGGTTGTAGCCGAGCGGATTGCCCGCCACCGTCTCCAGCACCTTGCAGCTCTGCACCGGCTCGGTGAAGCTGACGCTCAGGGTCGGTTTGTCCTTGTTCATGGCGGTGAAGACAAACTTGTAGCTGCCTGCCTTGGCCAGATCGACACCGATATTGCCGGTTTCTCCCCCCTTGCAAAGGGTCAGCGGAGTGCCGACCACCAACTTGTCACCGGTGTTGCAGCTGCCGTAGTTGACCGGCCCCCAACTGGCGTCAGCGATCTTGACGTTGGTGGTACCCAGCTTGTCGGTGCTCACTTCGGTAGTGAACTCGTACATAAAGTTGCCGCTGAAGGTCATCTGGTTGGTGTTGCCCCACTCATCGAGGAACCCCTTCAGATAAACATCGGTGTTGCCAAACGGTGGCAGCGTGCTCAGGTCGGTCTTCTTGCTGACCGGCAGACCCGCTCCCTGGGCGCCATTCTGCGGCTTGACGAACACGGCGGCAGACCAGGCCCCCAGCGTCAGCTGGCCATTATCATAGGCGGCGCCGCTGGCGATGCTGTCGACTGCGCGATGCTTGCTGCTAAGCACCATACCGCTCAGATCGATGGGCTGATCGTTGCCGTCACGGAAGTCGCCGATGCTCTGGCTCTGGTTGCTGGCGTTGATCATCACCACCAGACCGTCGATGGCCGGATCCAGATCACCCCCGGCACTGACGCCATCATCCACCGTCATGACGATAAGGCCGGGCACCTGATCCGGGCCGGTATTGCGGAAGTCGACCCGCTTGATCACCTCGGCGCCACTGCCCAGACGCAGCAGGCGGGAGGAGTTGCGCAGCTCCGCCAGCTCCTGATAGAAGCTCACCATCTGCGCCATCTCGGCCGAGCCCGGCTTGGCATGCTTGCCGAGCACCTGCTCGATCAGCGGATAGTTGTCGCCATCCTTGTCCTTGCGCGGCAACCCCTTGTCGAAGTTGTTGTCGCCCAGGGTGTAGTCGACCTTGTTGTACCAGTCGCCCGAGTCATAACTGTCCCGCTCCATGGATTTGGAACGCAGCAGCTCGACACCGGCGTGGGTGAAGGGAATGCCCTGACCCAGCATGGCAGTCGCCAGCGAGACCCCCTGCATCCGCACCAGATCGGCTCCGGCAGGGGCCTTGTAGATCAGGTTATCGAACAGGGTCTGGTTGTCGTGCTTGTCGACATAGTTCTGCACCTCCACCGGATCCTGGGCATAACCGGCAGGCTGGCCGTTGTAGTCGATCTCGGCGCCTTTCTTCGGCATGCCATCCTTGTCGGTCAGCACGAACTCCTTGAGGTTGCCCGCCATGCCGAGCCGCACCAGATCGGACTGGTGCAAGGCCGTAGCCAGATCCACCTTGCTCATTTCGTTAGGATCGACGAAAGCACCGTTGCCAAAGCCCTGGGTCTTGCGAATGGTATCGCCGCCGTCGAACGGACTGCCGCCGCGCACCGCATCGCGCAAGCGGTCCGAGAAGGAGCCGATACCGGTACCCCCCAGATGCTTCTGGGTAGCCTGCACGAAGCGCTTGTCATCCTGCACTTCGCCGAAGTTCCACCCCTCGCCGTAGAAGTACATCTCGGGATTGACCTTCTTCACCGCGGCCAGCGCTTGCACCATCTGATCTTTCGGATGGTGGCCCATCAGGTCGAAGCGGAAGGCGTCGATCTTGTAGTCGCGCGCCCAGGTGACCAGAGAGTCATCCATCAGCTTGGCGAACATGACGTGTTCCGGCGCCGTGTTGGAGCAGCAGGTGGAGTTCTCCACCGAGCCGGTCTCCGGATTGAGGCGCTGATAGTACCAGGGCACTATCTTGTCGAGCACCGACTTGGGGCCGAGCCCGGATTCGTTGGTGTGGTTGTAGACCACGTCCATCACCACGTTCATGCCGATGTTCTGCTTGATGGCCTTGACCATCTCGCGGAACTCCAGAATACGTTTGGTCCCCTCGGCGTTGGTGGCGTAGGAGCCTTCCGGCGTGGTGTAGTGGTAGGGATCATAACCCCAGTTGAAGGAGTCGACGCCGCGCAGATAGCCGGAGAGCTCCTGCACCTGCGGATTATCCTTGCTGTCGCCCCCTTGCAGGTCGGCCAGCACATCTCCCACGGTCTGACCGCCACCGCAATAGCCGCCAAACTTCGAGTTTTTCACATCCGGATTGACCTGACAGAGCTTGCTGAAGTCATCGCCGAGATTGGCCACCTTGGCCGGATCCTCGTTGACGGTGGCGATATCGAACACCGGCAGCAGGTGCAGGTGGCTGACGCCGCTTTTTGCCAGCGCTTTCAGATGGTTGACAGGTACAGAGTCAGGCTGGGTCAGGCCGACAAATTTGCCGCGCTTCTCTTCATCGGTGGAGGCATCGTTACCGGTCAGGTCGCGAATATGGGCCTCATAGATGGTGATGTCGGCGGGGTTCTGCTGGCTGTGGGGCGCCTTGAGGCTGTCCCATCCTTCCGGTTTCAGGGCCGGATCGTCGAGATCCACTACCTGACTGAACTCGGAGTTCATCGCGAGGCTCAAGGAGTAGGGATCGGTCACCTCGTAGTGCTCGACCTTGCGGCTCAGCGGATGGTAGACCTCCATGTCGTAGCGGTAGAACTGGCCGATCAGCTCGCTGCCCCCCTCGTAGCTCCAGCTGCCGCTGGCGCTGTCGAAGGTCATGGCCACTTCACCACTCTTCTGGTGGCTGGCGTTGTAGAGGGCCAGCTTGACCGACTTGGCGGTCGGCGCCCAGAGGCGGAAGGTCACCCGGTTACCCTCCACCACGGCGCCATAGCTCAGCTTGGTCGCCTCTGTCGCATAGAGGGCATCGAGAGCACCGGCGCTCTGCACCAGGGTTGCCCCCTGCAGGATACCGTCGGCATCGGTGCCGATAGCCACCAGTTCCCCCTTGAGCAGGGGCTTGAGATCTTTACCGGCAGGCAGGGCAAAGGCGGCGGCATCCTTGAGATGCGGATATTTGGCCTGCTGCTCGGCAGTGAGGCTGGTCGCGATCAGGCTGATATAGGGGAAATCGAACACCCCATCGGCATTGGCCTTGATGGTGCCCGAGTCGGTGTAATAGAGGCGAACGTGGGGCTTGTCTTTGCCCCCTTGCCAAATCAGGGTATTGCCATCGATTAGATGAGCGCTGGCCCCCGCCACGCCAAAGGCGGCGGTAAAGGCTTCGGCACGGCTGCCAAACAGATCTTTCTTGCCCGCAACGATGGCCACGGTGCGATCCGGGTGCTCACTGAAGCTCACCTTCATATCGCTGCCGGTCAGGTTGGCCAGATCACCGTTGCGAGCGATAAAATTGATGCACCCTTCCACATTTTTGAGCGGAACAACCCAGGCCGGACCAAAGCTGTCGGCAGTGGCAGGTGTCTTGCTCTTGTCATCCCACCCGCTGTTCAGGCCACTATCAGCCGTTGCCTGGCAGGCGTCGTTGTTCCAAAGGTGCAGGCTGTGGCTGTCAAACGGTGCCTTGGCCCCTTTGGCTGCCGACTGGGTATCAACCAGCGCAATGACTACCTCGTTGGGGCCTGCTTGCAGCAGCTCCTTGGGGGGATCCATCTTGGGCAAGCGAGCGACAGGTCCATCAGAAGGTTCAGGTGTAGAAGTAGATGTGCTGTTGTCATTACAGCCAGACAAAAGCGCGAGCAGTGAGGCTGTTACCAGCGCCACTTTGGTCTTTTTCATATCCATATTTTTATAATTCCCGCTGTAGTTAGTCTCGATAGTCGAGCACCCGGTCATTGCCAGGCGGTGCCATATTAATCAGCGGCAATCGATTCAAATGTGAGCGGAAGGGCAAAAAAACCATCCAGTTTCAACAAGATAACGTTTTCAGACTGAAACTTCGATCCGGCTCACAGACCTCGCGGCCATTTGGCCTCATATCTGGAAAACGGCAGTCACGGGGTCAGAAAAGCAATGTCTGATCAAGTGGATAGACAAGGAGTAAACAATGAAACGGATTGAAGAGCAGGCAAGACGACTCGATCAGGAGTATCAGGCGATCGGGCAGCTGTTCGACCAGTTTTGCCAGCAGGCTGGCACCCTGGCCGAGCAGTATCACTTCTTCAACTGGCCCGATTATGAAGACTCGCCCCCGCTGAGCCGCGCCTTCACCCTGCTGGGGGAACCCCGCGAACTGCGGCTGCGCTGTCAGCCCGGTGAACGCTCCGCCCTCAATGGCCTGATCCAGGTGGTCTCGGAGGATGGCACCATAGATGCCAGCCTCGGGTTTCGCGCCGATGGTCAGCTGCTGCTGGAGTCCGGCAAGCTGCTGGACAACCCGCCCGGGCTACTGCTCAAGCTGCTGCTCGGCGCTGTGTGGCAACACAAGCCCCAGGATGAGATCACAGGGCAGCCGCACTGACATCAGGGAACCAACGGCACTGAAACCAGGGGGGCCAACGGCCCCCGTTATTTATCCTGTTCGCTGGCGATCTCGATGGTCACATGTACCAGCTCTTCATGGATCGCCAGCCGCTCACGGATCTGCTGCGCCGGTAGCGGATTGACCATCAGCAAAGAGAGCACGCAGGCATACTGCTGCTGCCCTACCCGCCAGACATGCAGATCGCGAAGAGCAGTCCCCGGCAGTTCGGCGATGACCTCGCGGATCTCCGCCACCAGCGGGGTATCCATCTCGGCATCCAGCAGCACCCGACCGGAGTCGCGCAACAGCCCCCAGGCCCACACCGCGACCAGCACGGCACCCACTATGCCCATCAGCGGATCCAGCCAGTCGGCCCCCCACAGCATGCCCCCCACCAGCGCCAGAATCGCCAGCACGGAAGTGGCCGCATCCGCCAGCACGTGGATATAGGCGGCGCGCAGGTTGAGATCCTGATGGCCGTGGTGATCGTCATGGTCATGATGATGGTCGTGATGCTCATGATGGTGGCCGTGATCATCCTTCAGCAGCCAGGCACAGGCGAGGTTCACCAGCAGCCCCACCAGCGCGATAGCGATCGCCTGTTGATAGTGGATCGGGCTGGGATCGAGCAGCCGGAACACCGACTCGAACAGCATCAACCCGGCCACTCCCACCAGCAACAGGGCGCTGGTGAAGCCACCCAGCACCTCGATCTTCCAGGTGCCGAAGCTGAATCTGTGGTCACGGGCGAAATGGCGGGCGGCGCGGTAAGCCAGCACCGAGAGGCCGAGCGCCAGTGCGTGGGAGCTCATGTGCCAGCCATCGGCCAGCAGCGCCATGGAATTGTAGAACCAGCCGCCGCCAATCTCCGCCACCATCATGATGACGGTCAGCAATACGGCCCAGCGGGTCTTCTGTTCGGCCAGCGGATTGCCCTCGTGGATGACGGGTTGATGGCAGTGGGATTGAGCGAGGGATGACATGGATTTCTCCTGAGAGCGATGATGCAATATACTATACCCCAGTATAGTTTTATTGATCGAGAGGATCCGTCATGTCCCACACCATTCACGACAAAAAGAAGCTGCTGGCACGGGTGCGCCGCATCAAGGGACAGGCCGGTGCGCTGGAGAGTGCACTGGAGCAGGAGAGCGACTGCACCGCTATCTTGCAGCAGATCGCCGCCATTCGCGGAGCCGTCAACGGCTTGATGCTGGAGGTGCTGGAGGGGCATATGCGCGAGCATCTCGGCGCCCCCGATGCCACCCCTTCCGAGCGATTGGAGGAGCTGGATCAAGTGGTCAGCGTCCTGCGATCCTATTTGAAGTAAGCAGGATGGCGGCGCCATCCCTTCAGACTCGACCAGCGTCGGGCTTGAGCCACCGCCAGCTTTGCGCCATGATGTCCAGCCCGGCTGACCGCCGGTTTTACTGGACAGTCAATTTCAAGGATCCCCCATGTTTGAACACGTCGATGCCTATGCTGGCGACCCCATCCTGACGCTAGTCGAGACCTTCCACAAAGACACCCGCGAGCAGAAGGTGAACCTGGGGATTGGCCTCTATTACGACGAGCAGGGGCGCATTCCGCTGCTGCCGTCGGTGCAGCAGGCCGAAGCCCAGCGCGCCGCCGCCCCGGCGCCGCGCCCCTACCAGCCGATGGAAGGCGCCGCCAACTACCGCACCGCAGTGCAACACCTGCTGTTTGGTGCCGACCATGAAGCGGTCAAAGCGGGGCGTATCGCCACCATCCAGACCATCGGCGGCTCCGGTGCGCTGAAGATCGGCGCCGATCTGCTCAAGCGCTACTTCCCGACCTCCGAGGTGTGGGTCAGCAATCCGACCTGGGACAACCACAAAGCGATGTTCGAGGGAGCCGGCATCAAGGTGCACGACTACCCCTACTACGATGCGGCCACTGGCGGCGTGCAGTTCGATGCGATGATCGACTGCCTGAGCAGCCTGCCGGCCAAGAGCATCGTGCTGCTGCACCCCTGCTGCCACAACCCGACCGGGGTGGATCTCTCCCGCGCCCAGTGGGATCGGGTCATCACTCTGGTGGTCGAGAAGAACCTGATCCCCTTTATGGACATCGCCTATCAGGGCTTCGGTGACGGACTGGAAGAGGACGCCTACGCCATCCGCGCCATGGTGGCCGCCGGTGTCAGCTTCTTCGTCAGCAACTCGTTTTCCAAGAACCTCTCCTTCTACGGCGAGCGCTGCGGTGGCCTGTCGGTCATCTGCAAAGATGCCGAAGAGGCGAGCCGGGTGCTGGGCCAGATGAAGGCCACCGTACGCCGCAACTACTCCAGCCCTCCCACTCACGGTGGCCAGATCACCGCGGCGGTGATGAGCCAGCCCGAGCTGCACGCCATGTGGGTCGATGAAGTGACCGAGATGCGCACCCGCATCAAGGCAATGCGCCAGAAGCTGTTCGAGGTGCTGAGCGCCAAGGTGCCGGGCCGCGATGTCAGCTACTTCATCAACCAGCGCGGCATGTTCAGCTACACCGGCTTCACCCCGGAGCAGGTAGATCGCCTGCGCGAGGAGTTCGCCGTCTATCTGGTACGCTCCGGCCGCATGTGCGTGGCGGGCCTCAACAGCCGCAACGTCGACTATGTGGCTGACGCCATGGCCGCGGTGCTCAAGGGCTAATCTGCATCAGCCCCGCTTTGGCGGGGCTTTTTTTGTCTGTTGCGTTCGCAGTCACCTCTTGAGGGGTCTGCTCACCCTCCCCCTGCTGTGAGAGAATGCCAGCAGGTCACGTTGAATCTTTCTGATTCCAAGCCTGTTTATCTTCATCAATTTCAGGAGCCACTATGGATCTGATCGCTCTCTCTCGGCTGGGAGGTCGCCATCTGGTCACCCTGCACCTGTTGCTCGACAACCAGAGCGTCACCCGCACCGCCGAGCGGCTCTGCACCACACCTTCCACCGTCAGCAAAACCCTCAACCAGCTGCGGGATCTGCTGGGGGATCAACTGCTCTACCGTCAGGGCAACCAGCTGCTGCTCACCCCCATGGCCGAGCGACTGGCGCCCACCCTGCACCGGTTGTTGGGGGAGCTGAACGGCCTCACTCGCCAGAACGCCTTCAACCCCCAACAGTGGCAGGGCAGCTTGCGGCTGGGATTGCGCGAGAGCGTGATGACCTGGCCGGTGGGCCCAATTCTGGGTCAACTGATGCAGGAGGTGCCGGGCATGGTGCCGGAGATCTGGAACAAAGATGAGCAGGGGCTGGAGGCGCTGACAGCGGGCAAACTCGACTTCGTGATCCTGCCCCATGACCAGAGTCAACCGTTGCCACGCCAGCCCGGGCTGGTGTGGGAAACCCTGCGGGAAGAGAAACTGGTCTGCCTGCTGCGCAAAGACCACCCCGCGCTGGCCAAACCCTGGGATCTCGATGCCTACCTGAGCTGGCGCCATATCGCCATCCGGGATCAGGAGCTGGCCAACCCCTTCTTCGAGCAGAGCCTGGCCCAGCAGCAGGTGCGTCGCCAGATTGGCGCCACCCTGCCCGATTTTGCCAGCGCGGCGGCCCTGCTGCCCCAGACCGACCTGATCCTCACCGCCATCGGTGGCTGGGCGGCCTGCATGGCCAGTCAGCCGGATCTGGTGATGCGTCCGGCACCGTTCGATTACGGCAAGGTGAGTCACAGTCTGGTCTGGTATGGCCCGGCCGGTGATGGCTCGGCCCGTCACTGGTTCCGCCAGCGGATCCTGCAACTGGGTCGCGAATTGATTGAGCCCTGAGCCGGACGACAACGAGCAGAGATTGATGTTTCGCCGCGGCGAAACATCAAGGGCAATAAGGGATCAGGGACGTTTGGTATAGATGGGGCTGGGGAAGGAGGCGACGTTGCTGCCCAGATCCGTGATGCGGGCAGCCCCCTGCTTTTTCACCTGATCGATGCGCAGCACCTGATGCATGGGAATAAGGGTCTGGCTCACATCGGCAAATTCGCTCTTGAGCTTCTCGTGACTGGGATCGACGATAAGCGCCGTATGGTTGTCCCAGACAAAGTCGGCAATTTCGATAAAACCGAACAGCTGGCCCTGATTGACTTCGCGCACATAGACTTCGTAGCGCTCGCTGTGGCAAATAAACTGAACCCGATATAACGCCTTGCTTTCACTCATGATTATCTGTCATTGAGGGGTAAGAAGATGGCCATTATTCTAGCCGCCGTTCTCGCCCCCTCCAATAGACAGAAATCACAGTTGCGGCCTTTCCATGCCGCACCTCACGCGATGACGGTCACCGGATGACGCAGCCACTCAGCCCATCAAGGCAGGCAGTGAGACCGGCCCCAATCCCGCTGCACGCAAACGGCTGGCCAACTGTTCCAGCTCGGTTTGGTGAGCCTCTGGCCATTGCGCCGCCTCTCCCCGCACCCCGTGATGGCGAAAGCCGTTGAGGCGAATGGGCACAGGCCCTAGCTGCTGCAAGAAGGCGGCGAGATCCGCGTCCAGCTCACCACTTGCATCCAGAAAATCGCTCTTGCCCGGCACATGGAGCAGCCGCAGTTCGGTCAGCTTGCCGTGGCGTGCCAGCAGTTGCAGCGATGCCAGCACCCGCTCGCAACCATAGCCGGTCAGGGAGTGATGGACCGAGTCACGCCAGCCCTTGAGATCGAGCATGGCGCCATCGAGCACCGGCAATAGCCGCTGCCAGCCGCTGTCGGCCAGCGAGCCGTTACTGTCGAGCAGGCAAGTGAGATGGGTCAGATCCGGCGCGCCCTTGATGGCGGCAAACAGCGCAACCACGAAGGGGAGCCGGGTGGTCGCCTCACCACCGGAGACGGTAATTCCGCTCAGCAGTGGGCCGTAGCGGCGCAGCAGGGCCAGCACGTCGTCCACCGTCATGGTTGTGGTCTTGGGATTGGCACTGCGCGGACAGACATCCAGACAGGCATCGCAATCGGTACAGAGCGCCTCCTGCCAATGAACCTTGCCCTCGCTCATGGTGAGGGCGCCGCTCGGGCAGACCGCAAGGCAGTCACCGCAATCGTCGCACAGCCCTATGGTGTGCGGGTTGTGGCAGCCGGGGCAGCGAAAGTTGCAACCCTGCAGAAACAGCACCAGCCGGTTACCCGGCCCGTCGACACAGGAGAACGGCAGCACCCTGCTTACCAAGGCGCTGCGTGTTGGCAATACATCAGCCATCGGTGCGAACTCAATACTCGCCGATGGTCGATTCGTGGGCGACTACTCGCGGTGCCCGCTGACGAATGGCGGTCACTTCACTCGCCTCCGCACCAAGACAGGTGGTCTGCAAGCGCGACCCCTCTTCTGCGAAGCGGGCCACGTCGCACTTGCGGATCATGTAGCCGGTCACCCGCACCAGATCGCTGTCGGCCACGTTGGCGGTGAACTCGCGCATACCGATGGCAAGCGCTCCCTTGCAGAGCTGCAACAGCGCCTGCGGGTTCTGGCGGATGGTGGGATCCAGCGTGAGGATCTCGCTGATCCCCGAATGGTAATAGGTGTGGTGCGGCGCCAGCGCCAGCACATGGCTGGCGGGATCCGGCTCCTGCCCGTAGGGGATGCGCACCCCGGGGGTGACTGCCACATCGATGCTGAGGCCACCTTGCGAATGCAACAAAGCGCAGCCACCCCAGGCATGGGTCTGCGGGGTCGTGGTCACATAGGCGGAGAGCTGGGCCGAGATGCGATAGCCAAGCTGGTTCGCCTCCTCGCCATGGCCGTAGCGATCCGGCAGATTCTCTTTATCCATCAGGATATTGACCGCTTCCGCCATGCCGTAGATGCCGAACATGGGGACGAAACGATCCTCATCCAGCAGCCCCTCTTTCACCAGGAAGCTGTTGAAGAAGCCGGACTCCTGATGCAAGAAAGCGGCCCGCGCCTCGATCAACTGGGAAGCCAGGCGGCAATAGTGGGGCAACAGGCAGCCGAGGAAGTCATCTATCCCCTGACACTGCTCGGCGACCCGCTTGAGGGAGATGCGAACCAGGGTATTGGCGCCACCGGCCTGCGGCAGGGCGTTGTAGCAGCTGACGATGCCAAAGCCGCGATTGTCGAAGGTATCGCGATGGATCGGGTAGTTGGCGATGTGCGGCTTGCTGCACTCGGCGATATTCTTCACCGCTTGCAACAGCAGGCTGTCCGGGGTCTGCTCCGGATCGTGGAAGAAGGTGAGGTTCGGCGCCACCTGCTTGAGCTCGTTGTCGATGCGCAGGATCAGGCGGCAGATGCGGTTGTCATCCGGCCCGATGTTGACGTGCATGAAGGCGTCCGGCAGCACCCTGTCCAGATAGACCCAGAACCCCTTCAGCTTGCGATAGAGGGTCTCGTCATCCAGTTCGCCGACGAAGGGGAGCAGCAGCTGATCGAGCCGCCCCAGCCAGACCGGCATGCCGGTGACGGAGGGGACATGGTGATAGAGGATGCGCAGGGCGTTGAGCGCCTCGTCGAAATCCTGCGGCGCCGCCAGCTCCAGCCAGGCAGAGCCCTGAGTCAGGAATTTTTCATAGTCCGGCAGCACATAACGTGGCTTGTAGGGGGCGTGCCCTTCGAACATGTCGCAGATAAAACCCTGCTCCATCGCCTCGGCGACTGCGGCAGGCAGGTCGGGGTAGGGCAACGCATTCTCGGCGGCCAGCGCCAGCGCATGGCTCTTCTGGGCGGCGGAGAGATGGGGATCGCGCACGATGCGCTGACAGGTTTCGATCAAAGACATGGGACACTCCTTCACGGACAGAGCCCATATCCTCACCATTTGCAGGCTTTTTTTGAAGTGACATTCATGACATGACGGATGTCGAATAATGACATCCATTACACAAGATCACGGCTCGCGCTTCACCAAGGTAAGAGCTCGGCTATGCCTCCCAGCCAGCGCAGCAGAAAGAAGCCCCCCATTCCGCCCACCACCACAACCAGAGTCGGCAGCCGCAACAGGGTCAAGAGCATTACCCACAGGGTGGCAGTCAGGTAGTCAGGATCCCAGTCAAGACCTATCCCCGGCTCGTAGCTAAAGACGATGGGCAACCAGATGGCAGTCAGCACCGACTGGGCCGAGAAGCCGAGAAACGCCCCCATCTCGGCACCCGGCTGATATCGGGTCAACCGAGAAAAGAAGGCGAAGCGGTTGAAAAAGGTGATCAGGGCCAGCAGGCCAATCATCAGCCAGCTCACGCTACCTCCTCATCCGGTGCAACACATAGCCCACCACCATGCCAGCCAGAGCCGAGACGATGATGTGGATCTCCGCCAGCAGCGGCTTGGTAAGCAACGCTGTGCCGCCGCTCACCAGAGTGGCCGCAATCATGGGCAAGTTTTTCATGGCGGGAATGGTCATGGCGATGAAGGTGGCTGCGATGGCAAAATCCAGCCCCATGCTGTCCAGTCCATCAATGTACTGGCCGGCCGCGATGCCGAGCAGGGTCGCCAGATTCCAGAACAGATAGAAGACGAATCCCGCGATGAGCGCGTAGGCCGGATCAAAGTGGCCGCTGCGCTCCCGGTCTTTCAGCGCCACAGCGAACATCTCATCAGTCAGGAAAAAAGCAAGGCTGGCACGCCAGCGCAGGGAGAGCGGCAATACGTCACGACGGAAGGTGAAGCCGTATAGCAGATGCTGGGAAGTGATCACCATGGTGGAGCCCATGATGGGCAGCAGGGGCGTGCCCGCCCCGAACAGGGTCGTGGCCGAGAGCTGGGCGGCTCCGGCGTAGACCAGCAACGACATCAGCTGAGCCTGAAGCGGACTCAGCCCTGCCTGCAACGCCAAAGCGCCACACAGGATCCCCCAGGGGATCACCGAAATGGAGAGCGGGAGCATATCCAGTGTGGCACGCCACCAGAGCATCCCCGTTCGCTCGGGCACGCTCGTTACTGACATCATGTGATCTTCCTTGTCACAGCCAAAGCGAGCCGAAAAAACTAGCACGGGACAGCAAGCGCTGTCACGTCATCACTGGCGGGAAATAAAACGCCCGCGGAGTCGCGGGCGTGCACAAGGGGATCAGGGCTCGATGACGATGGGCGTACCCGGGTCAACGGCGTCCCACACCTCATCCAGCTCGTGATTGAGCATGGCGATGCAGCCATTGGTCCAGTTGGAAGGCTGAACCCTGCGGTTGCCAATGCTGTTGCGCTGGCCGTGGATCATGATCATGCCACCCGGACGAACACCCAGCTCATTGGCGCGCTTGATGTCATCCAGGTTCGGATAGTTGATATGGATGGCTTTGTAGTAGCCGGAATTGGTCTTCTTGTAGTCGAGGGTGTAGCGCCCTTCCGGCGTACGCTGATCCCCTTCCTGCTGCTTGTGCCCCTTGGGCGCCGGGCCCAGAGCAATCCAGTAGCGCTTCAGTTCTTTGCCATCCTTCATCAGGGTCAGGCTATAGGTCGACTTCTTGACCACCACCAAATCGGCTTTTTCGGTCAAGGCAAAACTCAATGCGGGCCAAAGCCCCAACAAACACAGTAATACGGCTCTCATTCCATCCCTCGACAAGCCTCTGGTGCGGGCTTTTCTTGTTACCAGATCATCTGAACGATGCCCGCCGAGCGGCGAGCGAGCGCCATGATATTGGATCGCCATCAATACTCAATATGCCCGGCAAAACATATCTTGCCGCAGCCAAGCCATCTTCCTTGAACGCTGTCATTTTGCATTGGTAATTAACAGTTAAAACAACAAGATACAAAAAATTATCGCGCTGGCACCCGGGGCAATGATCGGCGAAGATAACACACCACTCCCCGACAGGATCATGCCATGCGCTCTTCGTGCCGCCTCGCCACCCTGCTGTTCTCGCCACTTCTGCTCTGGCTGCCCGCCAGTGTCGCCGCCGATGCACTCTGGCTACGCGAGCCCGCCCTCTCCCCCGATGGCAAGCAGCTTGCTTTCACCTGGCAGGGCCGCATTTTTGTCGCCAGTGCCGAGGGTGGCCCCGCCACAGCGCTCACCGGCAGCGACTACCTGAGCCAGCGGCCAATCTGGTCGCCGGATGGCAAACAGCTCGCCTTTGCCGCCAATCTCTACGGCAACGAAGATGTGTTCGTAGTGCCTGCCAGCGGCGGCGAGATGGTGCGCCTCACTCGCGATTCGCGCACCGATCTGCCGCAAGCCTTCAGCGCCGATGGCAAACGGCTGCTGCTGAGCAGCCAGCGCCTGGGGGCGCCCGATGCCGACCATTTTGTCGCGGAAGGCTACCAATGGGGCGAGCTCTACTGGACCCCGATCACCGGCGGCACCTTGCAGGCCGATCTGCCGCTGCCTGCGACCCTCGCACGTCCCCACGGAGAGCGGATCGCCTATCAGATGCCCGCGGCGGATCAACCCTTTCGCAAGCATCAGCACTCGTTCGCGGTGCCCCGTCTCTGGTTGTTTGATGGCAAGCAGCACAAGCAGCTGACCGAAGATCGGGTGGCGGCTACCGATCCGGTCTGGAGCGACAAGGGGGACAGCCTCTTTTACCTGAGCGAGCGCAGCGGTGATTTCAACGTCTGGCGCCGGGATCTCGCCAGCGGCAAGGAGCAACAGCTGACCCACTATCAGGGCCATCCGGTGAGGGGGCTCAGTGCCTCTCGCAATGGTGATCTGGTCTGGTCATGGCTGGGTGAACTCTATCGCCTCGATGCCGGTAGCAGCGAGCCGCGCAAGCTGACCCTCACACCGCAAGTGGCGAGCACGCCGGATGAGGCGAGCGAGGCCCTGACCCTGGCAGACGAAGCGCTGGTCAGCGAAGAGGCGGATGAGCTGATCCTGGTGAGCGAGGGCAACCTGTTTGCCGTCGACCCCGAGCGGGAGCGGGTGCGCCAGCTGACCCGCGATCCGAGCGAGCAATCCAGCCCCCTCTTCGCCGAGCAGGGGCGCGCCCTCATCTATCTGTCGGAGCAGCAGGGGCACGCCGCCCTCTATCGCCTGCGCAAGGGAGATCCGGATCTGCTGTTCAGCGATCCCGGCACTCTGACCGAGAGCCTGCTGCTGGCGATTCCCGACAAGGGGATCAGCCGTCCGGTGCTCTCCCCCGACGGCAAACAGCTCGCCTTCGTGGTGGATGGCCAGGCCATCCATCTGCTGGATCTGGCGAGCAACAAGCAGCGGGAGCTGGTAGCTGCCAGCTTCAACCCGTCGCGCCACGAGGTACATCTCGCCTTTGCCCCCGACTCCCGCCATCTGGCGCTCACCTTCCGCCCCGATGCGGCAGAGCAGGAGATCGCGGTGATCGACACGGCCAATCCCAAGGCCAAACCGGTCAATGTCAGCCTCAACGGCTATCAGGATGGACAACCGGGCTGGAGTCAGGATGGCGCCATCCTCTACTGGCAATCGACCCGGTTTGGCGCACTGGGGCCCGATGGCGAGCCCCTCGTCACCAACCTGCTCGGCATTTACAGCAGCCGCGCCGCCAGAGCCGATGCCATTGCCGAACTGGAGCCGCCGAAAGGGGGATACGGCTTTGAGAGCGATCGTCTCAACCATCGCGAAGCGCTGCTGCTGCAACCCACCGGCACCCTGCTCGCCAGCCGAATCATCGGCGACCAGCTGATCTATCTGGTGGAGGAGATGGGAGTCAACAGCGAGAGCGAGATCAAGGGCTACAGCCAGGATCTGCGCAAGGGCAAAACCAGCGAACTGTTTGGTGAACAGCCTGGCCCTGCGCTGGCAAGCATCAACCAGCAGGGCACCCTGGCGACCCTGGTGCGAGATGGGGAGATCACCCGGATCCACCTCGACTCCGGTGAGACCACCAGCGCCCCCTTCGCCTTGCAGCCCACCAGCCGCTGGCAGGAACGCATGACCGCCACCTTCGATCAGATCGCCCGGCTCACCAGGGACGAGTTCTATCTGGACGACATGAACGGGGTGAACTGGGATAGCTATGTCGCCGCTTACCGCCGCCTGCTGCCGGGCATCGGCAACCCGCGGGACTTTGGCAACCTGCTGGCGGAGCTGGCTGGCGAGCTCAATGTCTCCCACACCTGGGGCAGCGGCCCCGCCCCCTTCCCGCGCATGGCGGACGAGACCGCCAGCCTGGGCGGCTACTGGCAGGATGGCGAGCAAGGGGTCGAGCTCATCGCCATGCTCTCTGGCGGCCCGCTGGATCAGGAGAGCGATATCGCCCCGGGCGCCCGCCTGCTCGCCATCAACGGCAGCCCGATTGCCAATCTGACCGAGCTGGATCGGGCCCTTAACCATCAGGCCGGTGCCCGGCTCGCCCTCACCTTCCAGCAGGAGGGCAACAAGCAAACTGACGAGGTGGTGCTCACCGCCATCGACAAGCAGCAGGAGTACCAGCTGCAACAGGATCGCTGGATTGAGAAGCGGCGGGAGCTGGTGGCCAGCCTGAGCGGAGGACGGGTCGGCTATGTCTATCTGCCGGCGATGAATAGCGAGGTCTACGATGCGGTGGTGGCGGATGCCCTCGGCAGACAGCGCAATCGCGAGGCGCTGATCGTCGATGTCCGCTTCAACAGCGGCGGCTATCTCGCCAATACCCTGGTGGAGTTTCTGACCGGCAGCGGCAGCGCCAAGGGAATGGCCAGCAGCTGGCCCCGTCAGGGCAAGGGGGAAACCGACGCCGCCACTCGCCAGTGGACCAAGCCCTCGGTGGTGCTGGTGAACGCAGCCAGCTACTCGGAAGGCTCCGCCTTCCCCGAGTACTACCGCACCCTCAAGGTCGGCCCTATCGTCGGCGATCCGGTGCCCGGCACCGGCACCATGGTCTACAGTCACGACTCCCGGCTGATCCCGGGGCTCTCCTACGGCATTCCGACCCTGGGGCTGCGCAAACCGGACGGCACCTTCTACGAGAATCAGGAGCTGATCCCGGACCTGCAGGTGCCCCTCACCCCCGCCGACATGGTGGCCGGACGCGACCCGCAGCTGGAGGCGGCGGTACAAGCCGCCCTCAAGCAGTTGCCAGCCAGCGCCAAATAACGGCGCCCATCGAGCTCAACGAAAGCGGAACAGCTCGCGATGCAGATGCCCGTCCGGCAACAGCCGGGTCAGGGCATCTGCCATCCCCTCCGGCCCGCAAAACCACACCTTCTCAGGCGCATCATGCGCGATGCGGATCAGATCCAGCCGCCCGGCTGTCTTGTCCAGATGCAGCTGATAGCGCACGCCGGTGCGATGACAGAGCTCGGCCAACCGCTGGTGGTAGACAGCCCCCGCCAGATCCGGCGCGCACTGGATCAGGGTGATCCCCTCGCCGCGCTCCCCACGGGCAGCCAGCCCCTCCAGCCAGGCGACGAACGGCGTGATACCGATCCCGGCACCCAGCCAGAGGGCTCGCCCTCCCCCTTGCGGCGCAACAAAGGCGCCATAGGGGCCGGTCACCACCACTCCATCCCCGACGCGAGCCTCTGCCACCAGCTGACGGGTATGATCCCCGAGTGCCCGCACCGCGATCACCAGCTGGCGCCGATCCGTCGACACCCGCACCAGGGTAAAGGGGTGCGGCCCCTCCTTGGCATCAAATTCGAAGAAGGCAAACTGACCCGGTCGGTAATGGGCGAGCGGCTGCTCCAGCTGCATGGTCAGCTCGCAGGTGTGATCCGCCAACGTCCGCACCGCAACGACCCGGCCCGGATGGCGATCCCGTGCTCCCACTTGTCCCAACAGAGAGTAGAGGGCCCCGATAGCTCCCAACCCACCGATCAACCAGATCGATACCCCCACCGGGGTCATGGCCCCAATCTGAGGCAACAGGCAAAGCCCGTGTCCCCACCCCGCCAGATAGATGAGCGGCGCCAGCCGGTGGATCAGCCGAAAGCGACCATAACTCACCAGCGCCAGCAAGCTCACCACCACCAGCGCGATCAGCAGATAGAAACTCCACTCGCCCAGGGTATTGCCAAGGGCATGGAGCGAGAAGCCATTACCTGCGCCAGCCCCAGCACCACTGGCCCCACGCCGCGCAGGACGACTCAGCCAACCCGCCGAGACTGCCCACTTGGGCACCTCCACCAGCAGCCAGTGGGCGGTCAGCGCCAATGCGCCACCGATGGCTGTCTGGCGGTGCCATCGCAACATCCGGTCCAGACCGCCACACCACACCTCCAGCTGCGGCAGACGCAACGCCAGCAACAGCGAAATGGCCATATAGGTCATCCCCAGCAGACCCGTCAGCAGCAACATCTCATGGCGCCAGGGCCACACCCCGTTGGCATCCCCCGCATAACCGAGCCACCAGACCCCGACCGCCAGCAGTGGCAACAGCCACCACATCCATTTATTCGTCATAACATGCTCCCTGGTTCCATCGCGGCAGGGCCTCATCTCTCTGCTGATGGCACCATTACACACCCGTCCGGTCACAAGACTTTGCCAGAGGGGGGAGCTTGTGTGGCAATGTGTGACAAACGGAAACAAAAGAGGGGCTGACTGGCCCCTCGTGATCACCCTTGTTGGCTCGCCCCTCTTCATAGGAGATGGCGCACAATCCACCTCCGCTGTGATTGACGATCCGCCAGCAAAAGGAATCAAATGGGGACGTTACATATCTGCGGCGGAAAACCTGCTGCCCACTCTTCCGGACAAGGAGATCCCCCTTGCTTGCATCCACCGAACAACGCTACTGCCCGAGTTGTCAGCGCGAGACCAACCATGTCGTGGTGCTGGTCGACAAATCCTATGGAAAAGAGGTGAAACCAGAGCAAAAGCGCACTGCATTTATCAAAAACTTCATTACCGGCTGGGCCGCCGGCCCCTTTCTGGCCAACATGGATCGCTTTGAACGCCACGCCATCTGTGAAAATTGCGGAAATAAAGTCATTGATGAATCGTGAATAATGAAAAAAGAATGGCAGGAAGGTCGCCCCTCCTGCCAATTGCCTATTCATATCAAGCCTGCCTTCATCACATCACTTACTGCACGCAGCTCAGCTCCTCTCTGACATCTCCAGCAAAGTAGCACCGGGTAATCCACGCCTCGAAATCTGCCAGCATGCGGGTTTCCGACTCGCTGTTGTCGGCGATAAGCTCGGCGCCATGTACCACCCGGATATGGGCATCGAGCGGGCTTCCCTCGCCAGCCACGGGGCGCTGCTGGGCGGCAGCCATGCAGGCCTGCGCCTGTTGCCACGCTTCGTCTGCGCTCAGGTTGCATGCCTCGGCCAGCGGCACCGCGCTGAATCCCTCGCCGGTCAGGCTGCGCAGGGTCTCATCGTGACTCATGCCGTTGCCAGGCCCCCAGTAGTGGGCGGCCAGATCCGGCCCGATACGCGGGTTGTCGGTGAGGTAGCCATCACGTTTGAGGAAAAAGGCGCGGGTCTGCTCCACCGCCATCAGCGCCAGCAGGTAGCCGTGATAGGCGCAGGCCGACTCCTGATTAAGGAGGTGCGGAATGGCCAGCAACGGACGCGGGCTCTCGACCCCGACAATCTTGCGCTCCCACTGGCGGGCCAGCGCCAGCACCGCCTCGGGGCTACGTTCGGCCTCATCCATGGCGTAGAGATCCCGTTCGAAGTAGGCCACCAGCGCGATCTGGCGCTCGTTAAACGCGCGAAACGGCTGACGGGCGGCGATCATCTCCTTGATAAGCGCATCGGGGATCGACTCTCCTGCTGCGTTTCTGGCGTAACGTTTCAGCCAGTCGGCATCGTCCAGCAGGCTGTCGCAGAACATCGACTGGGTCTCGGCATAGGCCATGGAGGTGGGCGGGAACTCCTGTGAGAAGCAGGGGGCGTTGCCGGTGACATTGGCAAAATGCGCGGCGTGGCCCCCCTCGTGGAACAGGGTGTTGAGGCCACTCCAGCCGCTGCCCACCTGCGCCGGATCGGCTAGGCTGGTGAAGTTGACCACCGCCGGCACCCACTCCCCCTGCTGGAAGAAGCTCGGTACCGGGCCGTGGCAGAAGCCGTTCTCGTATTTCCCTTCCCGGGTCAGCAAGTCCAGGGTCAGGGTCGCCCCGCGATACTGGATGCCGAGCCGGCGGAAGCTCTCGACCCAATCCCGCAGTGCCCGCGAGAAGGGCACATAAGGATCTAGCTGGCGGGTCACATCACCGCTCACGCTGTAACGCAGGTTGTGGGGCAGCAGGGCCGCCTCCCCCTTGGCAACCTTCAGCTCTTCCAGACTCTGCTGCAACCGGGCGTCGGTGCGGGCAATAAAGTCGTCGAGGATGGCAAACAGCTGCTCCGGGCTCATCTGCTCGTTCTTGCGCACCTTGTAGTCGAAGTAGTCGCGATAGCCCATGGTGCGGGCAAAGCGGTTGCGGATCGCCACCACCTCGAGAAAACCGTTGCCGACTACCCACTGCTCCAGGGTGTGGAACATGGCGAGCGCGCTCTGGCGCACCGCCTCGTTCGGGCTGGCGGCAAGGGAGGTGCTGGCGGCGGGCAGGCTGCCTGCGACCTGCTGGCCCTGCTCATCCAGCAGGGTCAGTTTCAGCCCTTTGCGGCGGGCGAACAGCTCCGCCTCGGCAGCCACCAGCTCATCCATCAGGGCAGCAGCGGCGGGATCTTCAATCACATTGCACTCGAAGAAGGCGATCCAGCCTTGCAGACCGCGCTTGAGGTCATCCTCGTCGGCCTGCACCAACATCTCCCGCAATTCGGGCAGGCGGGCCGGATTGGCACAAAAGGCCTTGTAGGCCTGCTCGGCCGCGGTGAAACCGGCCTGATCGTCGCTGGTGCCCATATAGGTGGACCAGAAGAGATCCTCCTTGCGCCTGTGCACCTGCAGGTAGTCGGCGTTGAGCTGGTTGAAGTAATTCCTGGCAATGGAACTCATAAATTCCCTCTTGTTATGGGGTCACCCGCAGCGGGGCCCACTCCTTTTTTTGAAGAAATGCCAAACCATTCACACTCTTTGGCAAAAATTGCGCAGGGATGCGCATCAACACGCTACCAAAAAGTGGGGGTTGCTGTCTGCTGACTATACTGATGTTAAAACGCTCATTTGAGAAAGCTCGGCAAGAGACTGAAAGTAAATGAGTTGTTAACTTTTACGAACTGGCTGCCGCGGTACAGAGCCACATAAAATCAACAGGGAAATGAGGGTTTAGTCATGTTCAAGCTCGGTGATATTACCGTGAGCCGCAAATTGATCTTGCTGCTCGCACTGGCGTTTGTCGGTTTTGTCTCGCTGCTGCTTATCTCGGCCAACGCGCTCCAGCGCAATCTGATGAGCGAGCGAGAGGCGCGGCTCAATGCGGTACTGGAGCAGGCCATGAGCCAGATCCAGTTTCTGGCCAGCACCCTGCCAGCAGAGCAGGCTCAGCAGGAGGCACGCAAGCTGCTGACCAACACCCGCTTTGATGGCAACAACTATTTATTCGTCATCGACGAGAACCGCACCATGGTGGTTCACCCCATCCGCCCCGAGCTGGTCGGTCAGAAGATGGGGGAAGGGGGGGCCGCCACCGCCGGGCAGTTCTGGTATCAGATGGTGGATATCGCCAAAGGGGGCAAACAGGGCACTCTGCAATATGTCTGGGTCGGCCCATCGGGCGAAACCGCCGACAAGCTATCCATGGTCTCCGGCTATCAGCCCTGGGGCTGGATCCTCGGTTCCGGCATGCTGCTGCAAGATATTCAGCAGACCATCTGGGCCCAGTACATGAAGATGGGGACCGCCACCGCCATCGTGATCCTGCTGATGGGGCTGCTGGGCTGGCGCATCACTCACTCCATCGTCTCCCCCCTCAGCCAGATCAACCAAGCCATGCAACGAGTCGCCAAGGGGGATCTGGTGGTAAGCATCCCGGTACAGGGCAAGGATGAGTTGGGAGTGGTCGCCCGCTGCACCAACCAGAGTCTCGATGCCATCCGTCACGCCCTGCTGGAAGCCAGCCAGGGGGCCCGCAACGTGGCGGATGCCGCCCTGCGCATCGCCGCCTCTGCCGAGCAGACCAATCAGGCGGTCACCAGCCAGCGGGATCAGCTGGCCCAGCTCGCTACCGCCATGAACGAGATGAGCGCCACCATCTCCGATGTGGCCGGGCACGCCGAAAATACCGCGCGGGATACCCAGGAAGCGACCGGTGAAGCGGGTCTCGGCAACCGTGACGTTCATGCCAGCGTGCACGGCATCAAGGCGCTGGCCACCGAGGTGGAGCAGGCCACCCAGCAGGTCAACCAGCTCAAAGAGGGAGTGATGCAGATCAGCGAAGTGACCGCCGTCATCAGCGCCATTTCGGAGCAGACCAACCTGCTGGCCCTCAACGCCGCCATCGAGGCAGCCCGTGCCGGTGAGCAGGGCCGCGGCTTTGCCGTGGTGGCCGACGAGGTACGCCAGCTGGCCAGCCGCACTCGCCAATCCACCGAGGAGATCCAGAGCACCATTGCCCAACTGCAGCAACGAGCCGTCACCGCCGCCAACGCCATGGATACCAGCCGCAAACTGGCGGAGAGCAGCGTCAACCAATCCCAGCAGGCGGGGCAGGATCTCACCCTGATCGTCAACCACATCCAGCATGTGAGCGACATGGCGACCCAGATCGCCACCGCCGCCGAGCAGCAGAGCATGGTGGCCGAGGATATGAACCGCAACGTCAGCGGCATCAACGACTCGGCGCTGGAGATGTCACAGTCCGCCTCGCAACTGGCGCAGGAGAGCGAGCTGCTGGCCGGTCTCTCCCGCAGTCTGGATGAGCGACTTGCGGTGTTCAAACTGGGTAAGGAGTCCTCCACTGCGCCGATGATGGCGCCCCTATCTCCCCCCTCCGGCGAGCAGCACGCCCGCCATTGATAGCGTCAATATGTGTCGCCTTGTCACCCGACCTGCCAGCTCAGCTGGCAGGTTTTTTTACGCCGCAAAACACGCAGCAAGCATGCACCTTATTGGCATATTCAACGGTATTCGACGCCATTCACAAATAAGAGAACAATTTAAAAACAGCCAGTTAGAATGATTTACGCGCCATTGGATGATGCATTTAAACATTCAACTTCAAATAACGAATCAATGCAGTGCACAATGCTGATGGCCGAACATTTGGCCCATCACTAATCATCTAGTCATTTGGCAAACTGACCGAAAGGTCGGGACGCAAAGCCTCCGGTCTACAGACGTTTTGTCCAGGATAGCGGGGTTGCCACACGCAAGTGTGTATCGGGGAATCCCCAGGCCAACTGACTGCCCACATCTGTCGAACAGAGGAATGTATGGCAGCAAAAATCCAACTCAATCACATCGCAGCGGTGCTGGCTCTGCTGGCCAGCGGCAGCGCCCTGGCTCATGGCTACATCAGCCAGCCAGAGAGCCGCAACTACCTGTGCAAAACCGGCGGCAACAGCCAGTGTGGCGGCGTGCAGTGGGAACCCCAGAGCGTGGAGGGCCCTTCCGGCTTCCCGCAGAGCGGCCCACAGGATGGTCAAATCGCCTCGGCGGGCAGCCCTCGCTGGAGCGAGCTGAACATCCAGACCAGCGACCGCTGGACCAAGCGTGAAGTACAGCCCGGCCCCTTCGCTATCAGCTGGACCTTCACCGCCAACCACGTCACCCGCAACTGGCGCTACTACCTCACCAAGCAGGACTGGAACCCCAACCAGCCGCTCACCCGCGCCTCGTTCGACCTGACCCCCTTCTGCGTCATCGACGGCAACATGGTGCAGCCGCCCAAGCAGGTGACCCACAACTGTGTCCTGCCGGAGCGCACCGGTTATCAGGTGATCCTCGGCGTGTGGGAAGTAGGCGACACCAGCAACAGCTTCTACAACATCATCGATGCCAAGTTCAAAGATGGTAGCCAGCCGCCGCTGGAGTGGAGCCAGGCAGGCACCATCTACCCCTCCATCGACCTTGCTGTGGGTGACAAGGCGATGACCCGGGTATTCGATGCCAACGGCGAGCGCCCCGATCTGCAGACCGTGCTGACCATCACCACCGCCGAGCAGGGCCAGAAGAACAGCTGGGCTCATGCCCTCGCCAGCAAGATCAACGCCGAGCAGAGCCTGATCCGCGCCGGTCAGCAAGGAGCCGATGGCCAGTTCAATCCGGTCTACGGCATGAACCCCGTCTATCTACATCGAGACAGCAAACTGGATCGAGTCGAGATTGATCTGCAACAGCTGCAGCCGCCGGTAGTGGACAGCATCAGCGTCAGCGGTCTGGCCAGCGACTATGTGCTGGACAACGGCAAGGCAACCCTCGATTTCACCGTCACCGCACAGGGCGATCTGGCCGTCACCAACACCCTCTATGACCACGGCGGCGTCGCCAAGGGGGAAAGCAGTGCCGACATCAGGGACAGCAGCCACACCTTCACCATGGCGCTGGAAGGGCTCAAGGCGGGTCACCACCAGCTGGTGATCAAGGCCACCCCGAAAGCGGGCGGCGAGACCATCCAGCAGACCATGGACCTGATGTTCAAGGAGCAGAGCAGCGGCGAATACGACTTCGTCTTCCCGAACTCGCTCAAATCCTATGCCACCGGCACCAAGGTGCAGCAGCCGAAAAATGGCAAGGTCTATCAGTGCAAGCCCTTCCCCTACAGCGGCTACTGCCAGCAGTGGACCACCACTGCCACCCAGTACGAGCCGGGTATCGGCTCCCACTGGCAGATGGCGTGGGATGAAGTGAAGTAACTCGCCACCGGATAGCAAAAGGGGAGCCATTGGCTCCCCTTTTGCTCTTCTCTTCCGATTCAAATCTGGAAGTCGATGGCAGGCTCGCTGCCCATGGCGCGGGCCTGAATATCCGCCAGCGCCAGCTCGGGGTTGCAGAGCTGGATAAACTGCCAGGCAAAGTTGTGCTGAAACTGCCCCTGCTTGAGGCCAATCCAGGCTGTGTGGGGGGCAAACAGATGGCTGCCGTCGAGCTGTACCAGCCCCTGATCCCGCTGGGCATCGAACGCCATGTCGGCCAGTATGCCGACCCCCATCTCCAGCTCGACATAGGTCTTGATGACATCGGAGTCCTGCGCCGTCAACAGGATCTGCGGTTCAATGCCAGCCGCAGCAAAGGCTTCATCCACCCGCACCCGCCCGGTCAACCCGGCTTGATAGGTGACGATGGGCCAGTTGGCCAGCGCCGCCAGCGTCAGATCCCGCTCGCCTGCCAGCGGATGTTGCTCGGGCACCACGATGTTGTGGTGCCAGCGGTAGTAGGGGAATGCCACCACCCCTTCGCTCTTGTCGAGCTGCTCGCTGCTGATGCCGATATCCACCTCGCCGGTCTGCACCAGCCGCACTATCTCCTCCGGGCTGCCCTGACGCAGCTCCAGCTGTACCAGCGGGAACTGCTCGCGAAACGCCTTTACCACCCGCGGCAAGGCATAGCGCGCCTGGGTATGGGTGGTCGCCACCAGCAAACGGCCCGAGTCGCGGTTGGCAAAGGTGCTGGCCAGTTTGCGGATGTTGTTGGCGTCATTGAGAATGCGCTCGGCAATCACTAGCAGCTCCTTGCCAGGCTCGGTCATACCGAGCAGCCGCTTGCCGTAACGGATAAAGAGCTCGATACCGAGCTCCTCTTCCAGCTCGCGGATATGGCGACTCACCCCGGATTGCGAGGTAAAAAGGGCGTTGGCCACTTCGGTCAGGTTGTAATCCCGCCGCGCTGCCTCCCGGATAATTCGTAACTGCTGAAAATTCACCTTGTCGCCTCCTGCGAAGAGTGGGCGACACAATCTGGTCACCCCCTCATTTTTGTTATTTGGCCGGATCATGCCCCGGCAGAGCACCTGAACCCGGGCAGCCATACCGCCCGCAACAAAACATCAAATCTGGTAATCGGGATAGAACTGCGCCTGCCTGGCCACCAGCCGTACCCCCTGTCCCGGAGCAAACTGCTTGGCCGCCTCCTTGCTCAGCTCCGCCTCGTAGTGGGCCCCTTTGGTCTCGCCATCGCCACGCAGCTCCACCCGAATGCGTGGCCCCATGGGCAGCAGACGGGTGATGGTGGCACGGATCCCGCCCGGCGCATCGGCTGGCAAGATCTCCAGCTCATGGGGACGGACATAGGCGATGGCGGCACTGCCGTGAGCCAGATGAGAAGCCGACGGCCCGCCGAGCAGCTGCTCGCCGATGCCGAATCCCTGCTCCGCCACCCGACCGCGGAACTGATTCACACTGCCGAGGAAACTGTGGACGAAGGAGCTGGCGGGCTGGTCGTAGACCTCGGCCGGGGTGCCGATCTGCTCGACCCGTCCGGCATTCATCAGCACCACCCGATCCGCTACCTCCAGCGCCTCCTCCTGATCGTGGGTGACGAACAGGCTGGTGACATGCAGCTCGTCGTGCAGCTCGCGCAACCAGCGGCGCAGCTCCTTGCGCACCTGCGCATCGAGGGCGCCGAAGGGCTCGTCCAAGAGCAGTACCTTGGGCTGCACCGCCAGCGCGCGGGCCAGCGCGACCCGCTGACGCTGGCCGCCGGAGAGCTGGGTCGGGTAGCGCTCAGCCACGTGGCTGAGCTGCACCAGATCCAGCAGCTCCTTGACCCGGGCACGAATGGCCACCTCAGCCGGGCGCTCACTGCGCGGCTTGACCCTAAGGCCAAACGCCACGTTCTCGAAGACTGTCATATGGCGAAACAGGGCATAGTGCTGGAACACGAAGCCGACATTGCGCTCGCGCACATGCAGATCCGAGGCATCCTCGCCACGGATGATGACGCTGCCACTGTCGGCCTGCTCCAGCCCGGCGATGATCCGCAGCAGGGTGGTCTTGCCGCAACCGGAGGGGCCGAGCAGCGCCACCAGCTCACCGTCGTGAAAGTCGAGGTTGATGTCTGCCAGCGCCGCGTACTGATTGAAATGCTTGTTGAGTTGTTGAACCTGAATGCTCATGGCTGCCTCTTTAAAACGGTGATCAGTGAGATTTGGTGGGCTGGGCACGCAGCCGGGCCAACAGGGTTTCCCCCAGCAGGGTGAAGATCCCGAACAGAGCCAAGAGGCTTGCCACTGCAAAGGCGGCGCCGGTCTGGTACTCGTTGTAGAGGATCTCGATATGCAGCGGCAGGGTATTGGTCTGGCCGCGAATATGACCGGAAACCACCGACACCGCGCCAAACTCCCCGACCGCACGGGCGGTACAGAGCAGCAGACCGTACATCAGGCTCCAGCGAATGCCGGGCAGGGTGACGCGCCAGAACATCTGCAGACCGCTCGCCCCCAGCATGATGGCCGCCTCTTCCTCTTCCGGGCCACGCGCCTCCATCTGGGGCAACAGCTCGCGCACCACGAAGGGCACAGTAATGAAGGTGGTGGCCAGGATGATCCCCGGGGTGGCGAAGATGATCTTGATGTCATGTTCGCTCAGCCAGTCACCGAACCAGCCGCGGCTGCCGAACATCAACACCAGCATCAGACCGGCGATCACCGGCGACACCGAGAAGGGCAGATCGATGATGGTGATGAGCAGCTGCCGACCGGGGAAGCGAAAGCGGGCGATGGCCCAGGCCGCCGCGATCCCGAACAGCAGATTGAGGGGAACGGCGCAGAGCGTCACCAGCGCGGTCAGACCGAGGGCGCTCAGGGCATCCGGCTCGCTGATGGCGTGCCAGAAGAAGACCAGCCCGGGGCTCAGCGCCTGAATAAAGACGGTGGCCAACGGCAGCAGCAACAGGGCGGCAAACCAGCCGAGACCCACCGTGATGAGCAGCCATTTGACCCACTGGGGCTCGCGGATCACGGTCGGAGCCTTGCGCACGGGAGCAACCTCCACAGGGGCGACTTCAAGGGCGAGTGTCGATGCGTTCATATCCGGCTCCCTCCGATACGAGACCAGCTCCAGGCCTGCAACTTGTTGATTAGCAGTAACAAAATGTATGAGATCAGCAGCATCACCACGGCAATGGCAGAGGCGCCGGCATAGTCGTACTCCTCCAGATGGCTCATGATCATCAGCGGTGCGATTTCAGAGACCATCGGCAGGTTGCCGGCGATGAAGATGACGGAGCCGTACTCCCCCACCCCACGGGCAAACGCCAGCGCAAAACCGGTGAGCAGGGCAGGCACCAGGGTCGGCCAGAGCACCCGCTGAAAGGTCTGCCAGCGATCGGCGCCGAGGCTGGCGGCCGCCTCCTCTTGCTCGGTTTCAGCCTCCCGCAGCACCGGCTGCAGGGTACGCACCACAAACGGCAATCCGATAAAGGTGAGTGCGATGACCACCCCGATAGGGTTGTAGGCGAGCTGAATGCCGAGCGGCGCCAGCAACTGGCCGATCCAGCCGTTGGGGGCGAAGATGGCGCACAGGGCGATGCCGGAAACGGCGGTCGGCATGGCGAATGGCAGGTCGATCAGCGCATCCACCAGACGACGACCGGGGAAGGTGTAGCGCACCAGGATCCAGGCCAGGATCAGGCCAAATAGGCTGTTGAGCAGCGCCGCGACAAAGGCCGCACCGAAGCTCAGGCGAAAGGAGGCGAGCACCCGGGGTGAACCGATCACCTGCCAGAACTCGGCGGCGGTCAGGTTGTTGATCGCAAACAGTACCAGGGCCGAGAGCGGCAACAACACTAGCAGGCCCAGATAGAGCAGGCTGAACCCCAGGGTGGGGCCAAAACCGGGCAGGACAGAATAAGAACCAAATCGCATAACACATCCATCTGTTATGAAGAATTTTCGATATGGTGATTCTGCGCACTCCCCTCATCGGCAACAAACATCAATTGCGACTTTGCTAATCACTTTTTTGTCTAACCGCAGAGTCACAAGGCTCTTGGCGCACTCCAAATAAAAAAAGGTCTTTTATATAAATAAAAGACCTAAGAAATGGAGCAATACGGAGCGGAGCATTCAAAGAACGGGGGCATGGAGTAGCCAGCGAACAGCGCGATCGCCAACCCTCCAACCACTTCACAGATACCTAGCGAAAGCCCAGTTCGACCGGCCGGGGCGATGCGGCCTTGACCGGAGCCACCACCAGCTCACCACGGCGATAGAGAGCCCCCAGCAAATGCAGCCCCTGATGCCAGTCCCCATGACCTGACTGGGCATTGATATGGCCCGCCTCACCGGCATCGAACAGCGGCACCTGCCACTGACGGCTCCAGTATTCGGCCCGTTCAAAGCTCATCCAGGGATCATTGCGGCTGGCCACCAGCTGGGCCGACACCTGCAGCGGCCCGGCCAAGGCCTCATCCGCAATGCCAAAACGGGCGGGATCGGCGGGCGCCACCAGAAAGATCGAGGCCACCTTCTCCGGCTGTAAGCGGGCCGCCGCGATGGCGGTCAGGGCGCCGAAAGAGTGGGCCACCAGATGAACCCGGCTGCGGCGACTCTTCAGCTTGCTCGCCAGCTTGGCACTCCAGACCCTGAGGTCCGGCTTGTCCCACGGTAGCCCGGTCATCCGCTGCCATTGGGGAAAATGATCGTGCCAGCGGCTCTGCCAGTGATCCGGCCCACTGTTGTGCAGACCGGGAACCAGGAGGATCTTGTTCATCTTGGTGCTCCTATCGGCTGGCACAGGGGCCAGTTCAGTGATGGATAACGAAGCTATCAACGACCCGGCTGATAGATCTGGTCAAACAGACCGCCCTGGGCGAAGTGTTTCTTCTGGGCTTTCTCCCAATCCCCTTCCAGATCCTTGACGGTAAAGAAGGCAAGCTGCGGGAACTGGGCTGCCGTCTCCTTCAGGATCGCCGGGTTGCTGGGGCGATAGTGATGTTTGGCGACGATATGTTGCCCCTCGTCAGAGTAGAGATAATCGAGATAGGCCTTGGCCACCGCGTCGGTACCGTGCTTCTTGGCCACCTTGTCCACCACCGCGACCGGCGGCTCCGCCAGAATGGAGACCGAAGGCACCACCAGCTCGAACTTGTCGCTGGCACCCGCCTGACCAAGCACCAGCAGGGCTTCGTTCTCCCACGCCAACAGCACGTCACCGAGACCGCGCTCGGTAAAGCTGGTGGTGGCACCGCGGGCGCCTGAGTCCAGCACCTTCACGTTCTTGAAGAGATCGCCAACAAACTGCTTGGCCCCCTCTTCACTGCCGCTCTTCTTCAGGGCATAGCCCCAGGCGGCCAGATAGTTCCAGCGTGCCCCGCCGGAGGTCTTGGGGTTGGGAGTCACGATGGCGACATCCTTGCGCACCAGATCATCCCAATCCTTGATCTGCTTGGGATTGCCCTTGCGCACCAGGAAGACAATGGTGGAGGTATAGGGCGAGGCGTTGTTGCCGAGGCGACTCTGCCAGTCGGCAGCGGTCAGCCCCTCCTTGGCGATGGCGTTGACATCGTAGGCCAGCGCCAGCGATACCACGTCGGCCTCCAGTCCATCCACCACAGCGCGGGCCTGCTTGCCGGAGCCACCGTGAGACTGGCTCACCACCACGTCGTCGCCAGTTTTGGCCTTCCACTCCTTGGCAAAGGCGGCGTTGTACTCCTGAAACAGCTCGCGGGTCGGATCGTAAGAGACGTTGAGCAGACGGATCTCGGCGGCATTGGCCTGGCCAAATGCCAGCAGAGAGAGCAGGGTCAGGGCGGTCATTCGCAGTTTCATGGTGATACTCCATATCTTGTTGGGTTGAGAACAGCATGCCGTGGAGTTGTTATGCCCAGAAGAAAGAAATAACTCTTTGCTTATCTCTTTTGCTCATATCAACTCAGCCACCCGCACCGGGAGCCGGACGCAGACTCTGTGAGCCATGCCCCTCTGGCCCCTTGCTCGCTGTGCCATCATGGGAACAAGGCAGGCAGATGACGAAAAGGAAGTCGCTATGTGGATCAATGCAGAACCCGTCAACGGTGCCCTGGTCTCGCTGGCCATCGGCCTTATCATCGGACTGGAGCGGGGCTGGCAGGTGCGCCAGCTGGGGGACAACCAGCGCATCGCCGGGATGCGTACCTACGGCCTTATCGGCCTGCTCGGCGGGGTGTGCGGTTTGCTGCTGCCCACTCTGGGCCCCTGGCTACCACTGCTCGGCCTGCTGGCGGTGGTGACCGGCTGTGGCCTCTCAGTCTGGCTGGCCCAGCGCTGGCAAGGGGAGTTCGGCCTCACCAGCTCGGTGGCCATGCTGCTCACCTATCTGTTGGGGCTGATGTCGGTACTGCTGAGCCCGAGCGAGGCGGTGGCCTGCGCCGTGCTGGCGGCACTGCTGATGGGGCTCAAGGGCAAGATCCAGCAGGGGATGCTGTTTCTCAGCGAAACCGAATTCCACGCAACCCTGCGCTTTCTGCTCATCTCGCTGGTGCTGCTGCCGGTACTGCCCAACGAGGAGATGGGGCCCCTCGATGCCTTCAACCCCTTCAAGATCTGGCTGATGGTGGTGGTGATCGCCGGCATCTCGTTTTGTGGCCACTTCGCGGTACGCCTGCTCGGTACTCGCGCCGGACTGGTGCTCACCAGCATACTGGCGGGATTGGCCTCCTCCACTGCCCTCACCCTGCAGCTCGCTCGCCTCAACAAGGAACAAGGAGGGCTGGAGCGGCTGCTGGCCACCGGTATCCTGCTGGCGGGGGCCACCATGTGGCTGCGGCTGCTGGTACTGGTACTGCTCATTCACAGCGAACTGGCGATGCGCCTCGCCGCCCCGCTCGTGTTGCTGGCGACCACGGTGTACGGCTTTGCCTTCTGGTTCTGGCGCCAGCGCGAGGAGCTGACTGACGGCCCGGTACAGCCGGAAACCAGCAACCCGCTCGATCTGGCCACCGCCATCAAGTTCGGCCTGCTGCTGGCACTGATCGGCTTTATGGCCACCCTGTTGCAGAGCAAGGTGGGCAACTCGGGGGTCTACCTGCTGGCGCTGGTGTCGGGGATCACCGACGTGGACGCCATCACCTTGTCGCTCTCCCAGCTCTCCCACAAGGAGCTGGCGCTGGAGGTGGCCGCCCGCGGCATCCTGCTCGCCGGTTTGATCAACTCGCTGGTGAAGGGGTTGCTGGCCCTTGCCATCGGCGGTCGCAGTCTGGGGCTGCGGGTGCTGCTGCCCTACTTCGTCTCGGCCCTGCTGATCCTGCCCCTCGTCTGGCCCGCAGGTTGACGGGGATCACCTGCAATAAGTGACAGACTGACGGCGCCCCTGACAGTCACGTATACTGCCTGCTCTTGCAGCATGGGGAGGAAGCAATGGCGAGCGACTGGGACAAGGTACTGGCAGGCGGGGCACTGGATAGCCAGAGCGAGGAGATAGCCAACGACCGGATCCGCGGTCAGGCGCTGCTGGCCCGGCTCAATGGTTCATCGGCGGGCGATGGCCCTCTGCGCCAGCAGATCTGCCGCGAGCTCTTTGGCCACTGCCCCGACTCCTGCTGGATCAGCACGCCGTTTACCTGCGAATTTGGCCGCAACATTCATATCGGCGAGAAGACCTTCTTCAACTTCAACGTCACCATTCTCGACGTGGGCGAAGTGCACATCGGCAGCCATGTGCTGCTGGCCCCCAACGTGCAGATCTACACCGCCACCCACACCATGAACTATCTGGAACGACGCAACTGGACCGCCTACAACAAGCCGGTGCGGATCGGTGACGACTGCTGGATTGGTGGCGGTGCCATCATCTGCCCCGGCGTCACCATAGGGCCGCGCTCCATCATTGGCGCGGGCGCCGTGGTGACCCGCGACATCCCGGCCGACTCGGTGGCGGTGGGCAATCCGGCCAAGGTGATCCGCACCCTCAAGCAGGACGAGGAGCGCTGCTGGGAGCTGGCCCAGTGATGGCGCTGGCACTGCTGCCACTGGGCGCCGCCCTCTGGCTCGGCCTCGACGGCCAGCAGTGGTGGCCGCTGGCCGTGTTGCTCTCCATGAGCCTGCTCACGGTAGCCGCCTACGCCTGGGACAAGCGGCAGGCGGTACGGGGTGAGTGGCGCATTCCCGAATCGAGGCTCCATCTGCTGGAGCTGTGCGGCGGCTGGCCGGGGGCGCTGGTTGCCCGCCAGTGGCTGCGCCACAAGACCCAGAAGCGCAGCTACCGGCTGGTCTTCTGGTTTATCGTGCTGCTGCACCTGACCCTGTGGGGACTCTGGCTTGGCCGCCCTCTCTGGCAGCAATAGCCACCCGGGTAACAAGGTGGTGGCTTGGCCGCCCGCTCTGGCAGTAATAGCCAACTGCATCACAAAGGCGAAACGGGCCCCATTGCGGCCAATTGGCGGCTGTGAGAAAACAGAACGGATCCCATCAGCGTTTTCGTCGTTTATGATGACCATATTGATAACGACAAGGAGTCGTGACATGACCATGTGGACAGGCATAGTCCTGATCGTATTTATCAGCGTATTGTTCGGATATCTCGGAAAACGGGCTCGCTATCAGATGGGGGATGCCCGCATTACCGACCGCCTCGGCAAGCAGGATCTGGTCATTCGGGAGCTGCAGGAGCGGATCGCCAATCTGGAGGCGATCGTCATCGAGGAAGAGAAACGGCGCCCGTTTCGGGAGCTGTGATTTTTCGCCATCAGGCGTCAGATAACCAAAATTCAAATCAAAGAAAGAGGGCTGCATGATGCAGCCCTCTCTTGTTTCAGCAAATTCAGATTGCCAGCGGCAGCAACTCCGCATAATCGCGGATCGCCGAAAAAGCGGTGATGCTCTGCTCCGGCTTGCAGCTGTCCGGATTCTGGATCGCCAGCTGATAGCCGATACCGTAGTCGGCGGCAGCCCGCAGGATCCGCTCGCTGTCATCCACAAACAGGGTGCGGGCCGGATCGAACGCCAGCCGCTGTGCCAGCGCCTGCCAGCAGTGCTGGCTCTCCTTCGACCAGCCCAGCTCGTGGGTACTCACCATCAAATCCAGATGGTCGGCAAGGCCAAGCTGCGCATCCTTCACCGACAGGCTGGCGGGGTGGGCGTTGGTAAAGAGCACCAGCTGCTTGCCCGCGGCACGCAGTTCGGCCAGAAAGGGGATGGCGTGAGGACGCCACTGGATCTTCGCCAGCAGCTCCTGCTTGAGGGCGCGAATATCGAGCCCCAGGGTCTCGCTCCAGTAATCCATGCAGTACCAGTTGAGGGTGCCGTTGACCGCCTGATAGTGCACCTCGATCTGCGCCTTTGCCTCATCCAGCGGCAGACCAAGCAGCTCGGCATAACGCTCTGGCACCAGCTGTTGCCAGAGGTGGTTGTCAAAATGGAGGTCGATCAGGGTGCCATCCATATCGAGCAAGACGGTATCTATCTGGTGCCAGGGTAAGGTGGTAGAGCGGGAGTGTGGCATCGGGTCTCTTGATCTCGGTGTCGCGGAAGAAATGGAGCGGCAGTATAGCGGATTTTCCCTCCCCCTTTGCCCTCCCTGGCCCGTGGTGTTCGGTGTGAGAGTCGTTTACTCTTGAAGCACTATTTTTTAACGAGCAGCCAGCGTCCGATGAGCGACCCCCACAAGAGCAAACCCGAGCAAATCTCTGCCGACCAACTGGATCACCCCAAGTGCAAACCGGAGATCCTCAAGGCCGAAATAGTAGCCGAGAGCCGACTGTTCAAGGTGGAGTCCCTGCACCTCAAATTCTCCAACGGCGAAGAGCGGGTTTACGAGCGGATGCGCGGTGGCAACCGGGGCGCCGTCATGGTGGTACCGCTGTTCGACGCCCACACCTTGCTGCTGGTGCGCGAATACGCTGCGGGCACTCACTCCTACGAGCTGGGCTTTCCCAAGGGGCTGATCGACCCGGGCGAAGATGCCTTCGAGGCGGGCAACCGGGAGCTGATGGAAGAGGCGGGCTTTGGTGCCAACAACCTGACCCTGCTCAAGCAGGTGTCGCTGGCCCCCGGTTACTTCTCCAGCCGGATGGATATCCTGCTGGCGCGGGACCTCTTCCCCGAGCAGCGGATCGGCGACGAGCCGGAGCCCCTCGAGGTGATCCCCTGGCCCCTCAACCGGATCGACGAATTGCTGGCACGACCCGACTTCACCGAGTCGCGCAGCATCAGTGCCCTGCTCTTGGCCCAGAAGTGGCTGGCGGAGCAGGCAGAGTAGCCCGCAGACGGGCAGTTAACAGACAGAGGATAACGAGATGCAGGAGTTGTTGGCCTGGGTGCCGGGGGTCAAGGAGATCGCCCGCGAAGCCGGAAGGATCCTTCACGACATCTATCAAGGCGGTCAGTTCGAGCGTCAGCTGAAGGAGGATGCGACCCCGGTCACCAGTGCCGATCTTGCTGCCGATGCCTACCTCAAACAGGCGCTGTCGGCGCTCACCCCCCATGTGCCGGTGCTGACCGAAGAGGCAGCCGACATCCCCTTCAGCCAGCGATCCAACTGGCGGCAGTACTGGCTGGTGGATCCCCTCGACGGTACCGGCGAATTTATCGCGGGCAGCGGCGACTTTGCCACCCTGATCGCCCTGGTGCGGGACAATGTGCCGGTGCTCGGGGTCATCTACGCCCCCGAGTCCAACGTGCTCTACTGGGCGGTGCGCGGCTACGGCGCCTTCAAGGAGGTGAATGGCGAGGTACTGCCCATCAGCGCCATGCATCACGAGCATGACCAGCCCGACTCGCTGGTGGTCGCCATCAGCCGCCGCCAGAAGCTGGAAAATCTCACCCGCCGCCTCAACCCGGCCATCAACTACGAGCTGATCCCGCTTGGTTCCAGCTCCCTCAAATCCTGTCTGGTGGCGGAAGGGGCAGCCGATTGCTACGTGCGGCTCGGCCCCACCGGCGAGTGGGACACCGCCGCCGCCCAGTGCATCGTCGAGGCAGCCGGTGGCCGTATCCTCAGCCTGGCGTTGCAGCCACTCAGTTACAACGAAACCGAGTCGCTGGAGAACCCTGACTTTATCGTGATGGGGGATCCGGATCTCGCCTGGGGCAACATTCTGGCCCACTAGACGAGTAGCGATATCATCACACCAGACAAGCAGGCGGCCCGATGGCCGCCTGCTTTTTCAGGGAAGTTGCCCCGGGTGATGGCCGGTGTGATCCGCTGGTCAAGGCGCGCTTGCACAGCGTGATGCGCTGGCAAAGCGGCAAAATGATAGTGAAACATCACAATCGGTCGGCGAGAAATGGTGCGATTTTTCACGTAATTCTGAAAACGCCTGATTAGCCAAAATAAAAAAATGATAGTAGATTAAATTTTGGTTTTATATTTCACAAAAATCACCAATATCAGTTTTGTTCCATTCTATGAACCAGATTCCATTCCCAATCTCGCTGGCTAAACCCCGCAATGGCAGTGATATGTTTCAGTCTCGCTTTTTGAGAATTAAATCCCGATAAACCACAATGAACTCAGATTAAAACACTAACAAAAAGTGAATTAGTAATGAGTTTATCTGTAGAGGCTACCAAGGAGCTATCCGGTTCCTGCTCCACCACGTCCAGCACCACTCGCTGGCGCCGTCACGACACCCACTGGGTCATCAGCCTGTTTGGCACCGCCGTTGGCGCCGGTATCCTGTTCCTGCCCATCAATCTGGGCCTGGGCGGGATCTGGCCTCTCGTCATCGTCGCGGTACTGGCAGGCCCCATGACCTTCCTCGCTCATCGCGGGCTGGCGCGCTTCGTGCTCTCCTCTTCACGCCCCCATGCCGACTTCACTGAAGTGGCGGAGGAGCACTTCGGCAAGATGGCCGGTCGCCTCATCTCGGCGCTCTACTTCCTCTCCATCTTCCCGATCCTGCTCATCTACGGGGTCGGGCTGACCAACACGGTGGAGAGCTTTATGGTCAACCAGCTCGGCATGGCAACCCCGGATCGGGTGATGCTCTCCGGCGTGCTGGTATTCGCCATGATCGCCGTGATGCTGGCGGGTGAGAAAGCGATGCTGCGCGCCTTCGCCTTTATGGTCTATCCGCTGGCGGCCATTCTGGCGGCCCTCTCTTGCTACCTCATACCCCAGTGGCAATGGCCGGAAGTGACCGCGTTTGAAGGAGTCAGCTTCCTCAACACCGTCTGGCTGGCGCTGCCGGTCACCGTGTTCGCCTTCAGCCACGCCGCCGCCATCTCCGGCTTTGCCAACGTGCAGCGTCGTGAATATGGCGAACAGGCAGAAGCCAAGAGCGGCCTGATCCTGCGCAACACCACAGTAATGCTGGTGGGCTTCGTGCTGTTCTTCGTCTTCTCCTGCGTGCTGAGCCTCTCGCCAGCCCAGCTGGCTGAAGCCAAGGCCCAGAACGTATCTGTGCTCTCCTATCTCGCCAACATCACCGACAACCCGGTGATCGTGACTCTGGGGCCGCTCATCGCCTTTATCGCCATCAGCTCCTCCTTCCTCGGTCACTTCCTCGGTGCCCGCGAAAGCCTGAAAAGCCTGATCGCCAAGCCCACCGGCCTGCCGCTGGCCAAGGCGGACAAGGTCGGCATCGCCCTGATGTTCTTCGCCATCTGGGGCGCCGCCGTCATCAACCCGGGTATTCTGGGGCTGATGGAGACCCTCTCCGGCCCGGTGATCGCCATGATCCTGTTTATCATGCCGGTGATAGCCATCTACAAGGTGGAGGCGCTGGCCCGCTTCCGTCACGGCTGGACCAACGGCTTTATCCTGCTGACCGGTTCGCTGGCGGTATCGGCGCTGATCTTCAGCCTGTTGAAGTAACGACTCGCAGCAGAAAACAAAAAAGAGAGGCGACCCCGGGGTCGCCTCTCTTGTCTCTGTTCGGGTATGAACTCAGCCCAGCTTGGCGCCGTTCTCCACCGCCCGCTCGGGAATAGCCATCACTACGGCGCCATCCGACCGATAGAAACCGGTCAGCAGAAACTCCGACTGAAACGGGCCGATCTGCTTGGTCGGGAAGTTGACTACGGCGATGATCTGGCGGCCCACCAGCTGCTCTGGCTGGTAGAGCGCGGTGATCTGGGCACTGCTCTTGCGAATCCCCAGTTCAGGGCCAAAATCCGCCCACACCTTGTAGGCCGGTTTACGTGCCTCGGGGAACGGCTCGACCCGCACCAGGGTGCCCACCCGGAGCTCCACCATCTCGAAATCCTGCCAGCTAATCGTCTCCATTTCGGCTCCTGTTTATCGTGCACCTTGCATGACCCGCAGCATGGCCCAAAGAGAGCATCCCGTCTTCGGCGATCAGCCGTTTCGTTGCGGCAGGTGGCCGTTTTGCTGGCGCCAGAGGGACGGTGTGAGCCCGGTCTCGGCCAGGAAGCGCTCGCTGAACGCCCCCTGATTCTGGTAACCGCAGCGGCTGGCAATCTCCCCAACGGGCAGTTGCGTACCGGCAAGCAAGGTGCGCGCTAACGCCATGCGCCGACTGCGAATGTAGTGGGAAACGCTCACCCCCAACTGCTGGCGAAAGGCGAGCTTGAACTGGCTCTGGCCAAGGCAGGCGATGGCGGCGAGTTGCTGATTGGTCAGCGGGGCGGCGAGGTTGGCCTCGATATGGCGCTGCACCTTGAGGATGCGGGTGGCAAGGCGTGGAATGGCTGCGCTCGGCATCCCCTGCCCTTCAGCCAGCAGGGAGAGCCACACCTGCTCCATGCCCGCCACCTGCCGCCCCTCGGCCACCATGCGGTGCAGAAACGCGAGGTAGTGGCGCTGGGGCTCATCCAGCTCGATAAAGGGGCAGGCCGCCAGATCCCCGGGTAGCCAGTCGCTCTCCTGCACCAGAAACGAAAGCGCGGGATCGGCAGCGTAGTCGTGCCGCTCGCCGGGGGCGATGACGCAGGCAGAACCGGGGGCAAGCCTGCACCCCCGGCCCTGCACCTCGATCTCGAGGGGGCCATCGAGGGGGATCACCAGTTGGGCAAAGTCGTGGCTATGACTGCAGACGTGGTGGTGATAGTGGCGCAGGCTGAAGCGGGACATGGCAGATAGCAATGACGCGGCCAGGGCCGCGTCATTGGGGGTTATTCCTTGTCGAAATCTTCGATCTCTTTGCCCAGCGCTTCCATGATGGCGCGCGCTTCGGCCGGGACACTGTCCGGTTGATCCTTGCGCAAATCTTCGTCGCAAGGGAGCGGCTGGCCGGTGAAAGCGTGCAGGAAGGCTTCACAGAGCAGCTCGCTGTTGGTCGCATGACGCAGGTTGTTCACCTGACGGCGGGTGCGCTCATCGGTCAACACTTTCAACACCTTGAGCGGGATCGAGACGGTAATCTTCTTGACCTGTTCGCTCTTCTTACCGTGTTCCGCGTAGGGGCTGACGTAGTCGCCGTTCCACTCTGTTCCCATGACTCACCTGTTCTCATTTAGCCGTGAGCGCGGATTTTAACCCTTAAGGAAATTAATGGCAATCCAACAGCAAAGCCATTTAGACGTCCGGAAGTGTTGACGTCTTTTTTAAGCTGGCGTAGTGTGGTTGTCCATGAGCCCGCAATGGCGGGATGGCGCGTGGCAGCAAGATGCCGGCGTGTGAAGAGACATCAAGGAGAGTGATATGACCCACAAGGCCACCCTGGCGGTTCGCACCGGGATTGAGACAGACCAGCAGCACGGTGCCGTGGTGCCCCCCATCTACCTCTCCAGCAACTACACCTTTGCCGACTTTGGCGAGCCCCGTCAATACGATTATGCCCGCTCCGGCAATCCGACCCGCACCAATCTGGCGGACGCGCTGGCGGCGTTGGAAGGGGGCGCTGGCGCCGTGGTTACCGGCACCGGCATGGGCGCCGTCCATCTGGTCACCACAGCACTGCTCAAGGCGGGGGATCTGCTGCTCGCCCCCCACGACTGCTACGGCGGCACCTGGCGCCTGTTCGAGTATCTGGCGGCCAAGGGCCACTACCGGGTGCAGTTTGTCGATCAGGGTGACGAGGCCGCTCTGGCCGCCGCGCTGGCGCAAAAGCCTGCGCTGGTATGGGTGGAGACCCCCTCCAACCCGCTGCTGCGAGTGGTAGATATCAGTATCATCGCCAGCGCCGCCCACGAGGTGGGTGCGCAGGTGGTGGTGGACAACACCTTCCTCTCCCCCCTGCTGCAACAACCCCTGGCCCTCGGTGCCGACGTGGTGGTGCACTCCACCACCAAGTACATCAACGGTCACTCCGACGTGGTGGGCGGAGTGGCGATTGCCAAGGAGGCGGCACTGGCCGAGTCGCTGGTGTGGTGGGCCAACTGTCTGGGGCTCACCTCCGGGGCGTTCGACTCCTACCTCACCCTGCGCGGTCTGCGCACTCTGGCCCCCAGATTGCGCACCCATCAGGAGAACACCGATCGCATCCTCGCCTTCCTGCAACAGCAGCCACTGGTGAAACGCATCTATCACCCCAGCCTGCCGAGCCATCCGGGCCACGACATTGCGCGCCGTCAACAGTCCGGCTTCGGCGCCATGCTAAGTTTTGAACTCGATTGCAGCGAGGCGGGCATTCGCGCCTTCCTTGCGGCCCTCACCCTCTTCTCGGTAGCCGAGTCCCTCGGCGGGGTGGAGAGTCTGGTGGCCCATCCGGCCAGCATGACCCACAGGGCCATGACCCCAGCGGCGCAGCAGGCAGCTGGCATCAGCGCCCAGCTGCTGCGGTTGTCGGTCGGTATTGAACACGGTGAAGACCTGGTGGCCGATCTGGCTCAGGCTTTTGAACAGGCGCAGCAGGCAGAACAGGTAGCGAAGTAATGGAACAGCAGCAACAAGGAGAGATCGCGGTGGCAGCAGAAGCAGGATTGAAGCGGCGTCACGTCCACAAATTTGGTGGCAGCAGTCTGGCGGATCCGGTCTGTTATCGCCGGGTCGCCAGTATCGTTGAACAACAGGTGGGCGGGGATGAACTGATCGTGGTCTCCGCCGCCGGCAAGACCACCAACCGGCTGATCCAGCTGGTGGAGCTGGCCGAAGCGGGGGACGAAGCCGCCGGTGAAGCCATCTCGGCCCTGCAGGCCTATCAGCAGAGCCTGATCGACGGCCTGCTGGAGGGCGAGCTACAGCTTGACCTGAGCAAGCAGCTGGCCGACGACATGCAACTGATCGCCAAAACGCTGGAGGGGCAGTTTGATCGCTTCGCCCGCAACGGCCTGCTCGCCTTTGGCGAAGTGTGGTCGGCTCGCCTGCTGGCTGCCCTGCTCACCAGCCGCGGCGACAAGGCCATCTGGCTCGATGCCCGCAGTTTCCTGCGCGCCGAGGATGGCGCTCTGGTCAAGGTGGATACCGCCCTCTCCAGCGAACTGCTCAAGGCGCGACTGGCGGAGCATGCCGGTCGAATCGTGGTAACCGGCTTTATCGCCGCCGACATGGAGGGGCGTTCCCTGCTGCTCGGTCGCAATGGATCCGACTACAGCGCCAGCCTGTTGGCGCTGCTGGCGGACGGCGAATCCACCACCATCTGGAGCGACGTGGCCGGGGTCTATAGCGCCGACCCGCGCCGGGTGAAAGAAGCGCGTCTGCTGGAACGCCTGAGCCTCGCGGAAGCCAACGAGCTGGCCCGTCTTGGCTCCTCGGTGCTGCACTCGCGCACCCTGCAACCTGTGGCCGACAGCCGCCAGCGCCTCACTTTGCGCTGCAGCTACAACCCGGACGAGGGCTGCACCCATATCCTGCGCCGCGCCCCCCGCTCCGGTGGCGCCCGCATCGTCTCCTCGGTGGATCAGATCGCCCTCATCGAGCTGAAGGTGCTGCCGCAGACCAACTATGAGCAGACGGTGGCCACCATCGAGGCCCATCTGGCCCGTCACCGCCTCAACCCGCTCACACTGCAGCGCCAGCCGGATCGCCGGATCCTGCGCCTCGCCTACACCCTCGAAGTGGCACAAGGCGCCTTCGAGCTGCTGCGCGACTTCCAGCTGCAAGGGAGCTTCACCGGCCTCATTCAGAAAGAGGGGTACAGTCTGGTGGCGCTGGTCGGCGCCGGGGTCACCGACAACGCGGAGCAGTGTCACCGCTTCTATCAGCTGCTGGCAGATCAACCGCTGGAGTTCGTCCAGGTGGCCCGAGATGGCCTGAGTCTGGTGGCCGTGCTGCGCCAAGTGGTGCTGGAGCCGCTGCTCATCGCCCTGCACAGCGCCCTCTTCAGCCGCCCAACCCGGGTCGGACTGGTGGTGTTCGGCAAGGGCAATATCGGCGGCCACTGGCTGAGCCTCTACGCCCGCGAAAAGGCACGGCTGGAACATGAACTCAATCTGGCGCTCACCCTCTACGGGGTGTTCAGCTCGGAAGGGGGCCTGCTGGATGAAGAGGGACTCAACCCCCTCAAGGTACAGGACAACTTCAATCCCAAACCGCTGATCTGGCCGGAGTTGCTCTCCCAGCTTGAGCAGCACGGCTTCGACGCGCTGATTGCGCTGGACATGACCGCCAGCGAAACGGTGAGCCGCTACTATCCTGATTTTGCCCAGCTCGGCATTCACATCATCGCCGCCAACAAGTTTGCCGGCGCCGCCGACAGCGAGTTCTACCAGCGCATCAAACAGACCTGCCGTGATCATCAGGTGCAGTGGCGCTACAACGCCACCGTGGGTGCCGGGTTGCCAATCCAGTCCAGCATCCAGATGCTGCGCCAGAGCGGCGACCGCATTCAGGGGGTCTCCGGCATCTTCTCCGGCACCCTCTCCTGGCTGTTCCAGCAGTATGACGGCACCCGCCCCTTCTCCGAGCTGGTGGACGAGGCGTGGCAGCACGGTCTGACCGAACCGGATCCCCGCGAAGATCTCTCCGGTCAGGATGTGCGGCGCAAGCTGCTCATTCTGGCGCGGGAGGCGGGCTTCGAGCTCGACTCCGCCGATATCGAGCTGGAGAATCTGGTGCCCGTTCCGCTGCGCAAGGTGACCGCCGATCAGTTTATGGATCGCCTGAAAGAGCTGGATGGCCCGATCCAGACCGCCTTCGAGGGAGCCAAGCGCCTCGGTAAGGTGCTGCGCTACGTGGCCCGTTTCGAGCATGACGGCAAGGCGCGGGTCGGACTGGAGGCGCTGGAGCCCCACCACCCGTTTGCCAACCTCTTGCCGTGCGACAACATCTTCGCCATCGAGAGCGACAGCTACCGCACCAACCCGCTGGTGATCCAGGGGCCGGGGGCGGGTCGGGAAGTGACCGCCGCCGCTATCCAGTACGATCTGTGGCAAATCTGCGCCAGCCTCTAAGGCTGATGTGCAAAGGGAGCAGCACCTCAGCTCCCGCGCACAATAAAAAAGCCCGAGTCGATGACTCGGGCTTTTTGCTGAATGCTGCTTCGATTAGGAGAAGCAGGCCTGCAGCACGTAGAAGATGGCGATAGCCAGGATGGCACCGGCAGGCAGGGTGATGATCCAGGAGACCACGATGTTGCGCAGTACCCCCAGGTTCAGCGCCGCAATGCCGCGCGCCAGACCGACACCCATCACAGCACCGACCAGGGTCTGGGTGGTGGAGATGGGCAGACCGGTGCCGGAGGCAATCACCACGGTCGCGGCAGTCGCCAGCTGGGCAGCAAAACCACGGCTCGGGGTCAGGTGAGTGATGCCGGTACCGACCGTCGCCATCACCTTCTCGCCCATGGTCGCCAGACCGATCACGATACCGATACCGCCCAGCGGCAGGATCCACCAGGCAATGGCAGCCTGACTGGAAATCTCGCCACCGGAAGCCACGATAGAGGCCACCGCAGAGAGCGGGCCAATGGCGTTGGCCACATCGTTGGAGCCGTGGGCAAAGGCCATGGCACAGGCGGTGATCACCATCAGGATGCCAAACACCTTCTCCACGTTGGCGAAGTGCATCTTGCTGTCATCCTGCGGGTTGTACTTCTGGCCGCGAATGTAGATCCAGCCGGCAAACGCCACTGCGATGGAGATGGCGATGGAGAGCAGAATGCCCTCACCATCGCTCAGGTGCAGACCGACGTGGGTCAGCCCCTTCTTGATGGTCACCAGACAGATCACCAGCGCAGTCAGGAACATGTAGAACGGCACATAGCGCTTGGCGTTGTTCAGGGGGTCATCGGTGTTGAAGATAAGCTTCTGCACGCTGATGAACATGAAGTAGGCGATGACACCTGAGATGGCCGGGGTGATGACCCAGGAGCCGACGATGCCGCCAAACTTGCTCCACTGCACCGCTTCCGGGCCAATGCTCACCACCGCAAAACCGACGATGGCGCCGATGATGGAGTGAGTGGTGGAAACAGGCCAGCCGAAGTAGGAGGCGAGGATCAACCAGGCGCCTGCCGCCAGCAGGGAGGCGATCATGCCGAGCACCAGCAGATCCGGCGTATCGGCAAAGGCGTTGCTGTCGATGATGCCGTTACGGATGGTGGCCGTCACTTCGCCACCGGCCAGATAGGCACCGGCAAATTCGAAGATCATGGCAATGATGATCGCCTGACGGATAGTCAGGGATTTGGTGCCGACCGATGTCCCCATGGCGTTGGCAACGTCGTTCGCGCCAATACCCCAAGCCATCAAAAAGCCGAACAAGGCCGCCACGAGCACCAGAGTGGTGCCGTAATTCGCGATAATGTCCATTAGTAGTGTTTACCCAGTCAGTCGATTACGAACGAGCCAGCATCAGTTCCAGACGGGCGCCTACGCGCTCGGCCTGATCTGCCAGGTCACCTACCCATTCGAGGATCTTGTAAAGGAACATCACATCGATCGGGTTGTAATTGTGCTCAACCGCTTGCAGCTGTTGGCGCAGTCCGATCTGCATGGTGTCTGTATCGTCCTCGATCAGATCCAGCTGGTGGATCATCTCGGCAACCATTTCCACTTCCCGTCCTTTGAAGCCGGTCTCGAGCAGCTCGTCGAGCTCCCCGATCGCTTTCTCGGCCTGAGCGGTCGCATCAATACAACGTTTGAGGTAAGCCATGAAATCCGTCCGCATTTCGGCGGGGAACTCCATGCGACGACCAAGCATGCGGCCGGAGATATCCTTGGCACGGTTGGCAATCTTGTCTTGCTGGGTCAACAGCTCCAGCAGGTCGGTACGTGCAACCGGCAGGAACAGGCCGCGAGGCAGTTTCAGACGGATTTCACGCTTGAGGGTATCTGCCTCTTTTTCCAGCTGGGCGATCTGCTGCCGGATCTTCTCGGCATCTTCCCAACGGTCTTCGGCAACGGCGTCAAAGAAAGGAACCAACTGCTGGGAGCACTGGTGAACCTTGACGATATGCTTCTGCAGCGGCTTGATGGGGGACTTGGCAAAAAGCCCCAAAATAGTATTTACTGGCATGGCCAAACCTGTGTCGGTGAAAAAACACTCGATACGATTTTATGAGGCGCGCATGGTAACCGAACTGCGCCCTCAATTAAACCGCGAATTAATCTAGTCGTCTCGCGGGCATTATATCCCCGCGACCCGAATCCTGCCCCCCAAAGTTGTCTGCCAGCCCGGAATGACTATGCAAACTGAGATCGAGATAAAGTTTTTTGTCGCCAGCGACATTCAACCCGAGTTATCCAACCTGCTGAATTCTCTTGAGATTAAAGAATCGTCACAACAGCAGCTCGGCAACGTCTATTTCGATACGCCGACCCTGGCTCTGCGCCAGCTGGAGATGGGACTGCGGATCCGCCGCTGCGATGCCTTCGCCGAGCAGACCATCAAATGCCGTGGCCAGGTGGTGGGCGGCCTGCACGCCAGACCCGAGTACAACGCCCCAGTCAGCGGCGATCTGCCGACCCTCTCGGCCTTTCCCGATGAGATTTGGCCGACTCTGACCGAGCGTGACCACATTCAGCAGCAGCTGGTCGCCCAGTTTCGCACCGACTTCCTGCGCCGCCACTGGCTGATCGCCTTCGAGGGGACCGAGATTGAACTGGCCTGGGATCAGGGAGAGATAGTCGGCAGTCAGGGCAGCACCACCATCAACGAGCTGGAACTGGAGCTCAAATCCGGCGCGACCGCGGCGCTGTTTGCACTGGCCCGGCGCCTTGCCAGGATCGGCGGGCTGCGCCTTGGCGCCCAATCCAAGGCCCAGCGCGGCTATCGACTGGCTGGTCTTGGCAAACCGCTGGCCCTGCAGGCGCTGGTCGAACATGAAGGTATGGATGGCATAACGGGGGTAAGCGAAGGGCTGCGCCACTGGCAGCATCACGAGCAGCTCTGGCTGGAGCATCCTCAGGATAAAGGCATTCAACAGCAGGCACTCGCAGCCCTGTGCCAGGGGATCGATCTGGTCGCCCGCAGTGCGGCCACGCTGCCACAACCAGCACCCTGGCTGCCCGCCCTGACCAACCTGCAAGCCCAATCGGACGAGCAAAACGAGTGGCCTGCCGAACTGGCCGATCTCTTCCTCTATCCGGCATATGTCGAGTTGCAGCTGGACATCGCCGCCTGGCTGCATCACGCAGCCTGAGTGGAGCGATGTCGTAAATAAAGGCCAGAAACAAAAGCCAAAAACAAAACGGGTGAGCCTTGGCTCACCCGTTTTGCATTACAGCAGGTTGAGCTGCTGCATGGCGCTGCGAATGCGCTGGCGGGTCGCTTCCGACAGCGGCATCACCGGCAGTCGGCACTCCTCGCTACAGAAACCGAGCAGGGAAGCGGCATATTTGGCACCGGCCGGGCTTGGCTCGGCAAACATCGCCTGATGGAGCGGAATGAGCTTGTCTTGCAGCTCACGCGCTTCTTGCCACTTGCCGGCCAGCGTGAGGTTCTGCACCTCGGCCACCAGCTTGGGGGCCACGTTGGCGGTCACCGAGATACAGCCCTGACCCCCGCCGATATTGTAGGCCACAGCCGTGGCATCTTCACCGGAGAGCCAGGCGAAAGGCTTTTTGATCAGCTGGCGCTCGGTCCAGGGGCGGGCCAAGTCGCCGGTGGCATCTTTCACCCCGGCAATGCGCGGCAACTCGGCCAGACGGGCCAGGGTCGCCGGTTGCACGTCAACGATGGCGCGCGGCGGGATGTTGTAGACGATGATCGGCTTGGCGGTGGCGTCGTGGACAGCCTTGAAATGGTGGTAGAGTCCCTCCTGATTGGGGCGGTTGTAGTAACCGGCCACATGCAGAGTGGCATCAGCCCCCACCCGCTCGGCATGGAGGGTGTACTCGATGGCTTCGACCGGGTTGTTGGAACCGGCTCCGGCAATCACCGGAATGCGACCAGCGACCTGCTTGACCACCAGCTCCACCACCCGGCAGTGCTCGTCGTGGGTCAGGGTCGGGCTCTCACCCGTGGTGCCCACCGGCACAATGCCGTGAGTGCCCTGCTCGATATGCCACTCCACCAGACGCAGCAGCGCCTCTTCATCCAGCTTTCCCTGTCGAAACGGGGTGATCAACGCAACGATTGAACCTTGAAACATGGGATCTCCTTCTCCTAAATGACGCGCATATGGCAATAAAAAACCCCGGTACGATGTGCGCAACCGGGGTTTGAAGCTTCTCAGGGATGAGAGGTTACGCGCGAACGTCGGCAGGCCCGAATTTCAGGCTTTTTTTGTGCTTTCGTTTCAACCCGTTGAACCGCATTTCGTCATCTCTGGTCAAAAAATGGTGTCTGGGCATATTTCGGGAACACGGCATAAATGTCAAGGCGAAAGGGGCTATGTATAATGGCCGCCCAAAATTGCGTGGAGAGACCCAATGAGCAGCCCTATCAGTGCCGTCAGCCAGATGCTGGAACGAAACCAAGCCCTCTTTGTCGGCAAGCGGCTACTTGTCTGCGGCGCGCTGGAGGATAACTACCCCCGCCAGCTGGCGAGCCTGGCCCAGACCCTGACCGTCTTTACCACCGATTACTGCTACTACCGCAGCCAGCAGGCCGCCCTCGGCGAGGCTATCCTGTTCGACCACCAGCTAGGCGGAACGCCCCGCTTCGATGCTCTGTTACTGCTGATGCCCAAGGCGAAAGCCGAGGCACAATATCTGCTGGCCATGATGACCCCCTTGCTGGAAGCGGGTGCCGACCTGTTTCTCGCCGGTGAAAACCGCGGCGGCATCAATGGCGCCGACAAGCTGCTGGCCCCCTATGGCGAAAAGCCGGTCAAACGTGACTCGGCCCGCCGCTGCTCCCTCTATCATGGTGAGCTGAGCAAACCGGTCACCCCGTTCGATCTGGATAACTGGTTTGGCCGCTATCAGTGCAAGGCCGGTGATACCGAGCTGACCGTACTGGCGCTGCCAGGCGTCTTCAGCGCCGCCGAGCTGGATCTCGGCACCCAGATGCTGCTGGCTGCGGTGCCACCGATGAAGGGCGATCTGCTCGATTTTGGCTGCGGCGCCGGGGTGATTGGGTCCGTGCTGGCCAAGCGCAATCCGGAGCTGCAGGTCAACATGGTGGATATCAGCGCACTGGCACTCGAATCGAGCCGCCGCACCCTGGCGATCAACGGTCTGCAGGGCAAGGTCACCGCTTCCGATGTCTATTCGGATGTCTCCACCCGTTTCCAGCACATCGTCTCCAACCCGCCATTCCATGCGGGTCTCAAAACCTTCTATGCGGCGACCGAGCAGTTCCTGGCCAAGGCGCCGGAATTTTTGCTGCCAAATGGCTCGCTGACCATTGTTGCCAACGCCTTCTTGCGCTACCAGCCTATACTGGAGACACACTTCAAACGGACTGAAGTGATCAGCAGTGATGCCAAATTCAAGGTCTATCTGAGCAAAATGTAAATAAGTGTAAGCAGCACAATAAAACAGCTAGAGAGCGCCATCCGGCATCTGATAAGGTATTAAGCACACGATAAAAACCACCCCTTTAGGGGTGTTTTTATACCGAACATTGAAAACCTTTTCATGTTGTTAATTCAGGGAGAGAAATACGATGGCAGGCATTTTGACCATGATCCTGGCTGGTGGCGAAGGTACTCGCTTGCAGCCTCTGACCACCACCCGCAGCAAGCCTTCCGTCCCCTTCGGTGGCAGCTACCGGCTGATCGACTTTGTCCTCAACAACTTCGTCAACGCCGACTTTCTGCGCATCTATGTACTGACCCAATTCAAATCCCAGTCCCTCTACCTGCACATGAAGAAGGGCTGGAATATCGTCGGCATCACCGACCGCTTTATCGACCCTATCCCGGCACAGATGCGCATGGGCAAACGCTGGTATGACGGCACCGCCGATGCCATCTACCAGAACCTCGGCTTTATCGAGCGGGCCGAACCTGATCATGTCTGCATCTTCGGCTCCGACCACATCTACAAGATGGATGTGAGCCAGATGGTCACCTTCCACAAGCAGAAGAACGCCGCCATGACGGTCGCGGCCCTGCGCATGCCCATCGAAGAGGCGAGCGCATTCGGGGTGATCGAGGTCGATACCGAAGGGCGGATGATCGGCTTTCAGGAAAAGCCGAAGCAACCCAAGCACATTCCCGGCGATCCGACCCAGGCGCTGGTCTCCATGGGCAACTACATCTTCGAGACCGATGCCCTCTGCCGCGAGTTGAAGCGGGATGCCGCTGAGGAGAACTCCAGCCACGACTTTGGCAAGGATGTGATCCCGAGCCTCTACCCGCGCGCCCCCGTCTATGTCTATGACTACAGCACCAACGTCATCCCCGGCGAGAAACCGCACGTCTACTGGCGGGATGTGGGCACCCTCGACTCTTATTGGCAAGCGCACATGGACCTGGTGGCCGACAATCCCCCCTTCTCCCTCTATAACCGCAAGTGGCCCCTGCACACCCACTATCCGGCGCTGCCGCCTGCTACCTTCATCGACAGCGACGAGTGCAAGGTGAAGATCGCCAACTCGCTGATCTCCGCCGGTTGCTTCATTCAGGGCAGCCAGATCCAGCGCTCCATCCTTGGTTTTCGCTGCAATATCGGCGCGTGCAGCCATATCAGTGAATCCGTGTTGCTGGGGGATGTGAAGATTGGCGAAGGGTGCTCCATCCGGCGCGCCATCATTGATAAAAACGTTGAAATTGCGCCAGGCACCGTTATCGGTGAAAATCTGGACCACGATAGAGAGCGATTTACCGTATCCGAAGGCGGTATCGTGGTGGTACCTAAGGGAGCAAGAGTTGGCTATTAACCCACTGAAAATCCTGTTTGTTGCCTCGGAAGTTGAGGGGCTGGTCAAGACCGGGGGCTTGGCCGATGTCGCCAGAGCCCTGCCGATGTACCTGGCCCAGAAGGGACATGATGTCAGGATCATGCTGCCCTTCTACAAGACGATAAAGCGACGGGATGAGGCCAGACTGGTGGCGTCACGCTGGTTGCCAACCCATCCGGGGCTGCCGGATATCGGTTATCGCATCTACCAGATGGAGCTGGATGGTGTTTGCGTCTATCTGCTCGACTGCCCGCAATATTTCGATCGTCCCCAGCTCTACGCCGAGAACAATCAGGCCTATCCGGATAATGGCGAGCGCTTTGCCTTCTTCTCGGCCGCTGCCCTCCATGCCTGCGAGCAGCTCGGCTTTGCTCCGGATATCGCCCACTGCAATGACTGGCACACCGGCCTGCTGCCACTGCTGCTGAAAACCCGTCACGCCCACAACCCCTTCTTCCAGCAGACCCGCAGCGTGATCAGCATTCACAACGCGGCGTTTCAGGGGGTGTTTGGCCGCGAGCAGTTCTGGGCCATGCCCGAGATCGCCGACTACGAACGCCGCATCAACTACGACTACGGCCACGTCAATCTGCTCAAATGCGGGGTGCTCTACGCCGACAAGATCAATGCGGTCAGTCCCAACTATGCCCAGGAGCTGCTGACTCACCTCGGCGCCCACGGCATGGCGCATATCTTCCAGCAGCGGGCGGCGGATCTCTGCGGCATACTCAACGGCTGCGACTACAAGGACTGGGATCCGGAGTTCGATGAATTCCTGCCTGCGACCTACAGCATCGACAACATGGCTGGCAAACAGATCTGCAAAGAGAGCCTGCAACAGGAAGCGGGGCTGGCCGTGGCGGACTTGCCCATCTACGGCATGGTTTGCCGCCTGACCGAGCAAAAGGGCGTTCCCCTGCTGCTCCCTGCGCTGGAGAAATTCCTCCACCATCAGGTACAAGTGGTGATCGTCGGCTCTGGCGATCCTGCGCTCGCCACGCAACTGCAAACCATGGCCCGGGATTATCCGGGCAAGCTCGCCTTCATCAACACCTATGACGATCGGCTGGCCCATCTGGTCGAAGCCGGTGCCGACTTCTTCCTAATGCCCTCTCTGTTCGAGCCTTGCGGCCTCAACCAGATGTACAGTCTCGCCTATGGCACCCTGCCACTGGTGCGCGCCGTGGGTGGTCTGAAAGATACCGTGGTGGATTGGGATGCGGATCCCGAGCATGCCACCGGCTTCTGCTTCAACGATCCGACTGCCGCCATCCTGCTCGATACCATGCGCCGCAGCCTGCTCTATTTCCTGCAGGACAAAGAGCGCTTTGCCAAGGTACAGCGCAATGCCATGAGCACCCGCTTCAACTGGCCTGACTCGGTCACCCAGTATGAACGGATGTATCAGAGCGCATTGGGCCGTTACTGAATGCCAAACGTCAGCTAATTGCTGAAGTTTTGTACCCTTGGCTTCACTTTGAGCGTCAACAGCGAAAAAAGTCCCCTTTGGCTGTTGACGCTCCCCCAAAACTCTATAGAATCCCCCTCCGCAGTGATGCGAAGGTGGCGGAATTGGTAGACGCGCTAGCTTCAGGTGTTAGTGTCCCACGGATGTGAGGGTTCGAGTCCCTCTCTTCGCACCAATACTGCCATGCTGATTCAGCAGCATGTAAATCCAACTAGAAAACCCGAATGTGCGAAGGTGGCGGAATTGGTAGACGCGCTAGCTTCAGGTGTTAGTGCCCCCCGGGTGTGAGGGTTCGAGTCCCTCTCTTCGCACCATGCTTCTCCAGACAGCATGTAAATCAAAACTGGTAACACAATGTGCGAAGGTGGCGGAATTGGTAGACGCGCTAGCTTCAGGTGTTAGTGTCCCACGGATGTGAGGGTTCGAGTCCCTCTCTTCGCACCATGCTTTATCCAGACAGCATGTAAATCCAGGCTGGAAATCCGAATGTGCGAAGGTGGCGGAATTGGTAGACGCGCTAGCTTCAGGTGTTAGTGCCCCCCGGGTGTGAGGGTTCGAGTCCCTCTCTTCGCACCATGATTCTGACATGTAAACACAGAGCAATGCGCTCCAACCGCATTTAAAAACCAGCTGGAGAAAATCAGTGTGCGAAGGTGGCGGAATTGGTAGACGCGCTAGCTTCAGGTGTTAGTGTCCCACGGATGTGAGGGTTCGAGTCCCTCTCTTCGCACCATTCATTACGCAAAAGGCCCATCACGAAAGTGATGGGCCTTTTGTTTTTACTCCTTGTTATGGCTATGCTTTTGACGACTCCCCGCTCATCGTCATGCCAAGGAACGCATATGATACTGGATACCGACATTCACAACTTTTACGAACATCTGGTGCTCAAGGAGATTGAGAAACAGGGGCTGCAGCAAAAGCTCAACAGCGATCAGATGGCCGACCTCTGCTGCCTCACCCTCAACCAGCTCCCCGCCCACTATATTCGCCACAATGTCGACATGATCTACTTCCTGACCGACGCCAAGCGCACCGAAATGGAGAAACTGGTGGTCGAATCGCTCAAGGTGGCACAGCAGAAGATCAAGCAGGCTCCCGTCAAAAGCTCATAACCAGGGCTGCTGCCAGAGCAGGGTAACGATACCGGTCAACCCGGCCACTGGCAGCAAGATCAAGGCGGGCCGCAATCCGGGCTCCAGCATCACCCAGGCAGCCAACAGAAAGCCGGCACTCCAGGTGCCGTACTCTTTATCCTGACCCCATGCGAGTACGGCCACCGCCACCAGCAACATCATCCCCCGCAATATCCAGCGCATTGTTTTCTCCCCCCCATCAATTGATAATAATTATCATCTGCATCTGTTGGGGATGCAAGTGGCGTCACAGGCAAGCTTCGTATGTGACCCTTTGTGTCAACAGGCCGCTCAAAAACGGGTTATGAGATCAACTAATTTGTGATTTTTTCAATCAAATGTGCATTTTTGCCAATTTGATGGGGCTTTAACCCGCCGGGTTTGTGGTAGATTGCGGCCTCTTTTTGGGTTGCCCCCTCGGGATCGATGTATCCACAGGACGAGAGGGAGTGACCTTGGCGAGCAAGAGTTTAGGAAGTATCTATGCAAAACCAACAAAACCACATCCGACTACCGGGCATGGCACAGGTATTTGCCTGTCTGGCCATTTTCCTGGCCCTGGCATTCTCGTTCACCAGCGTGCTCGATCTGCCGATCCAGCTGGCGTTGTTCATCGCCTGGTTCGTCATCATGGGGCTTGGCATCAAACTCGGCCACGATTACAAATCCCTGGAGCAGGCTGCCGTTGACGGCGTTGCCAAGGGAATGGGGGCCATCCTGATCCTGGTCTCCGTCGGAGCCCTAGTCGGCACCTGGATTGCCGGCGGCATTGTTCCCAGCATCATCTATTTCGGCCTCAAGGTGATCCATCCGTCCATCTTCCTGCTGGCAACCCTGATCATCTGCTCCCTGACCTCGCTGGCCACCGGCACCTCCTGGGGCTCTGCCGCTACCGCCGGTATCGCCATGATGGGGATCGGCCACAGCCTCGGCGTGCCTGCGCCGCTGGTAGCCGGTGCCGTGCTCTCCGGCGTCTACTTCGGTGACAAGCTCTCTCCGCTCTCCGACTCAGTAGTGCTGGCTTCGACCATGTCCAACGTCGACGTGGTGGAGCATATCAAGGGGATGCTGCCTATCAGCCTGCTCTCCTATGTCATCACCGCCGTGCTGTTCACCGTGGTGGGTATGCAGTATTCGGGTAATGTCAGCCTGGAGCAGGTCAATCTGGTGATGGAGGCTCTCGACAACCAGTTCAATATCACCCCGCTGGCCATAGTGCCGGTGGTGCTGGTACTGGGCCTGCTGGCAAATCGCAAGCCCGCCTTCCCGGTGATCAGCTTCGGCGCCCTGCTGGGCCTGATCTGGGCCATCGCCTTCCAGGGCATGGATCCGGTAAAGGCGATGCACTCGGCTTATAGTCCGTTTGCCATCACCTCCGGCATCGACTTTATCGACAACATTCTCGGTCGCGGTGGCATGGAGTCCATGCTGGGCTCGGTCGCGGTCATCATCTTCGGTCTCGGGTTTGGCGGCCTGCTGGAGAAGGTCGGTATTCTGGAAGTGATCGCCAGCGCCTTCGAGAAGCGCATCAATAGCGTCGGCAGCCTGACCAGCCACACCATCGGCACCGCGTTTCTGGCCAACGTGTTTGGCTCGGCCATGTATGTGTCGCTGATCCTGACCCCCAAGATCATGGCCAAGAACTACGACCGACTGGGACTGGCGCGCAAGAACCTCTCTCGCAACGCCGAGTTTGGCGGCACCCTCACCTGCGGCATGGTGCCCTGGAGCGACAACGGCATCTTCATGGCCGGGGTTCTGGGGGTGGCAACCCTCGACTACCTGCCCTACATGTGGCTGAGCTTCACCTGCATCATTGTGACCATCACCCTCGCCTACATGGGCAAGGCGGTGAACCGGATCCCGCTGGTCGCGGCAGCAAGCTCCCGCTAAGCCATCCTGAAACAACAAAGGCGCCACCAAGGCGCCTTTGTTGTTTCAGGGGGGATGCTGTTTTACCGTCATCCCAGAGCCCCCAAACAAAAACAGCCCTCGTTGCCGAGAGCCGTTTCATCAGACCGATAACGCCGATCAGATGGAGAAGCTGGAGCCACAGCCACAGGTCGTGGTGGCATTGGGGTTGGTCACGGTGAAACGTGAACCTTCCAGACCCTCGGTGTAATCCACACTGCCGCCTACCAGATATTGCAGGCTCATGGGATCGATCACCATGGTGACGCCGTTCTTCTCGACCACGGTATCCCCGTCGTTGATCTTCTCATCAAAGGTAAAGCCATACTGGAAACCGGAGCAGCCCCCACCCGTGATGTACACCCGCAGCTTCAGCTCGGGATTCTCTTCCTCGGTGATCAGGTTCTTCACCTTGTTGGCCGCCGCATCCGTCATCTGGATGGGCAGCGGGGCTTCTGCTACTGCACTCATTACTGACCTCACAACCATTAGATCCACAAACATGGAAACCGCGAAATTATCCAATACCCGACCATTCAGTTCAAGTATTCACCACGTTTAACCGGCAGCGGGAACCGGAGCAGGCGGTGCGGCGACCAGCGGCTTGATCACCTCGCCCCACTCAACCAGCAGCTCTTGCGCCGGCTGCCTGCCATCCTTGTTGATGGTGACACGGATCCGATCCGGCACAAAACCTTCCGGCAACTGCCAATTCCCTTCCAGCAGCTGGAAATAACGCAGGGCATAGCGCCACTCGCTCACCTTCATTCCGAGATCGCGACCGGTCAGCGTCTTCGGCTTGTCGGCCAGGCTCCCCTCGACCCGGATCTGCACCTGACCGCGAAACAGCTCCCGCTTCTTGGCAGGCTGGGTCAGGGCGAGACGGTAGTGGTAGCGACCGGGAATGCTGGTCTCCTGCAGGGTCAGGTTGTCGATCACTACCCCCACCTGTTCGCCGGTGGGGCGCATGATCCGCTCGAAAAAGGCCAGCTGGCGCTTGAGCTCCTGCACCTGCGCCTCCTGACTCTTCAGGGTGGTCTGCAACTGCTCGAAGGCCGCTTTCTGGGTCGCCAGCTGGGTATCTTTCACCCCCAGCTCTGTCTTGAGCTGGCCGATGGCCTTGCCCTGACGATCCAGCGTCTCCTGCTGCACCACCAACAGACTGCTCTGGGCCAGCTCCTGCCGGTTACCGACAAAGTAACCGATGAGCCCGCCAACGGCTAACACGACCAATAACTTCAATAGATTGGACATAGCCCCTCATCCCGTTATCACGCCATTTACGGCAGCGCCTCTCCCTTCACTATACCGCCAGGACCGGGGTCACAGGCGATAAAGGGAAAAATTAACTGGCCGTGGCGCTGCCATCACCCCGCTTTTGACGCGCGGCGAGCCGTAAAGTTCGCTCCAGGATCTGGGAATAGATGGGTCGGCCACCCAGCCACTGGGCAACCAGAGTCGCACCGACCGTGGTGATCATCATCGGCAGGATCAGCTGATAGTTGTCGGTCATCTCGGTGACCAGCACGATACCGGTGATGGGGGCACGCACGGTGGCAGCAAACAGCGCCCCCATTCCGGCGATGGCAAAGGCGCCGGGCTCGATACCAAGCTCCGGAAACGCCGCATGAAACAGATGGCCAAACACCACGCCAAACAGGGTGCCCAACGCCAAGGTCGGCGCAAACACCCCGCCCGGGGCACCGGAGCAAAAGCAGATGAGGGTCGCAACCAGCCGCACCGAGAAGATAAGGAACAGGGTCGCCATCGCATACTCATCCCCCATCAGATGGGGAATAAGCTCGGTGCCGCCGCCCGTCACCGAGGGGGCAAACAGCGACAGCACACCAAACGTTCCGGCGACCAGCATGCCGATGGCCACGAAACGGTGGCGCTTGTTCTGATGCAGCGCCAAATAGCCATCCTGACAGGCCAGCACCAGCTTGTTGAAAACAAAGCCCAATACGCCGAAGGTGGCCCCCATAAAGAGGAACAGCCAGAGCGCCTTGAGGGCTGGCGCATCGTAGTGGGGCAGGGTGATCACCGCCCCCTGCCCTTTCATGTTCTGCAACATCAGGGTCGCCATGATGGCGGAGATCCCCACCGCCTTGATGGCAAGAAAGGAGTAACGAAACTGCGGCCGCATCTCCTCCATCACGAACAGGATGCCCGCCAGCGGCGCATTGAAGGCAGCTGCCAGACCGCCCGCCGCACCGGCGGCCAGCAGGGCGTGGCCATGCTCCTTGGGCAACCGGAAGATATCCGCCACCATCTTGCCGAGGTTGCCGCCGATCTGTACCGAAGGCCCCTCCCGCCCCAGTACCATGCCGGAACTCAGGGTGCAGATGCCACCGAAGAACTTGACCGGCAATACCCGCCACCACCGCACCGGGCGCAGATCGTCCATCGCCCCCTCGATCTCGGGAATGCCGGAACCACCCGCTTCCGGGGCAAAGGTATGAGTGAGGAAGTAGCCGACAAATCCCAACAAGGCGCTGAAGCCAAAGCCGAGCAGACCGAGCTGCCACCAGGGACGGTCGGCCAGCAAGGCGATACGTTGTTCTGCCAGCCAGTGGACTCCCGATTCGAACAGGCCGCACACCAGTCCGGCCAGGGTACCGACCAGCGCCGCCAGCAGCAGCACCAGCAAGGGCATCTTGTCTTGCCGGATAATGCGGGAAAGCGGCCCCCGCGAAGAGGTATCGGCTTCAGAGGAGAGAGCTAGTTGCGCCATCTTGTTACACCAACTTGGAAAAACCATATCGTCAGCTAGCTGAGATCAGGATCACCCGGCGCGTTGCTCGGCTGCCCAGGGCTGGGGCTTTCTGCTATAGTCGGCCCGTTAAATTTTTGTCACGGGAGCAGACCGAGAGTCCGGGTGGCGAGAGCGCAAAGCATACTCCTGATGCTCCGGCCTGCCGAGTCTCAATCGGCTGCAATCCCTTGTGTGACGACCAAAATCCCATTAAGGATGATCCATGTCAAAATCAGATCAGCTGTTTGAACAGGCCCGCCAGACCATTCCGGGTGGCGTCAACTCACCGGTCCGCGCCTTCAATGGGGTCGGCGGCACGCCCCGCTTCATCGATCACGCCGACGGTGCCTATCTCTATGATGTGGATGGTCAGGCCTACGTGGATTACATCGGCTCCTGGGGCCCCATGCTGCTGGGTCACAACCACCCGGCCATCAAGGCCGCCGTCATCAAGGCCGTTGAGAAGGGGCTGAGCTACGGTGCGCCGACCGAGATCGAAGTGCTGATGGCCGAGAAAGTGCGCCAGATCGTCCCCTCTATGGAGCAGGTGCGGATGGTCAACTCCGGCACCGAAGCCACCATGAGCGCCATTCGTCTGGCCCGTGGCTACACTGGCCGCGACAAGATCGTCAAATTCGAGGGCTGCTACCACGGCCACGCCGACTCCCTGCTGGTCAAGGCAGGTTCCGGCGCCCTGACCCTGGGTCAGCCCAACAGCCCGGGCGTTCCGGCCGATTTCGCCAAGCACACCCTGACCTGCGTCTTCAACGATCTGGATTCGGTGCGTGAAGCCTTCACCCAGTACGGCAGCGAGATCGCCTGTATCATCGTCGAGCCGGTCGCAGGCAACATGAACTGCATCCCGCCGGTCCCCGGCTTCCTGGAAGGGCTGCGCGCCATCTGTGACGAGTTCGGCGCCCTGCTGATCCTGGACGAGGTGATGACCGGCTTCCGCGTCTCCCTGCGCGGTGCTCAGGGTCACTATAACATCGACCCGGATCTCACCACCCTTGGCAAGATCATCGGTGCCGGCATGCCTGTTGGCGCCTTCGGCGGCAAGAAGAAGGTGATGCAGCACATCGCCCCGACCGGCCCTGTCTATCAGGCGGGTACTCTATCCGGCAACCCGGTGGCCATGGCGGCCGGTCTGACCATGCTGGATTTGCTGCTGGAGCCGGGTCTCTATGAGCAGCTGAGCGCCAAGACCGCCCGTGTTGCCGAGGGACTGAAAGCGGCCGCGGCCAAGCATAGCATTCCGCTCGCCATCAACTATGTGGGCGGCATGTTCGGTTTCTTCTTCACCGAAGAGACTGAAATCACCCGCTACGAGCAGGTCACTCGCTGCGATATGGAACGCTTCAAGCGCTTCTACCATCTCATGCTGGAAGAGGGTGTCTATCTGGCACCGAGCGCCTACGAGGCGGGCTTCCTGTCGCTGGCTCACGGTGATAAGGAGATCGAACATACCCTGGCTGCCGCCGAGCGCAGCTTCGCCAAGCTGGCTTGCTAAATCGCCGCTGGTTGTCGCAAAGGGCCCGTCACGGGCCCTTTTCTATCGCAGTACCTTCATCACCACACAGCTCTTCGATACGCCCAGTTCTGGTGCATTCCCCCATCATCATCCGCCGATTTGTCATCCTCTGGTGCAACTTGCCCCGCCATCCCTGTCATAAAGCAGGCCCACTATTTGCACATTCACCACAAGAGCCCACGTCACCGAGGTCCATATGGCAGAGATGAGCCCCATCGATGTGCTGCGGCGCTATCAGGAGTATCAGGAGGAGTTGACCCCGCTACTGCAGGGGCTGCTCAGCGCCCCCCTTGTCTCGCTCAAGGGGTATCCCTTTGTGGTCAGCATTGACCACTATCAGGGGCCGATGTGCATCCAGCCGGCGGCCCATAACCGGCTGCACCTTATTGTGCAGGGGCAAGGACGGGAGATCACCGTCTGTCTGAATCAGCTGATTGGCTGGTTGATGGGAGACAGGGAGCGCCGCCGCGCCATGCCCTGGTTCAAGGCGGTCTATGTGGTGCTCAGCATGGCGCTGTTTCTCATCGTCGCCACCCTGATCTGGCACGGGCTGGAGCAGCTCTACCAGCTATTGTGCGACGAGCGGCAGAACCAGCTCGGCGCCTTTAGCGCCATCATCTTCCTGACGCTGGCACTGGCGGTGTTCGATCTGGGCAAGACCATTCTGGAAGAGGAGGTACTGCTGCATAAGGATATCTTCCGCCACAGCGCCATTCGCCGCACCATCACCCGCTTTATCGCCGCCATTCTGATCGCGGTCTCCATCGAGGGGCTGTTGCTGCTGTTCAAAGGCTCGCTCGGCCAGAGCGAGCTGCTCTGGCCAGCGGTCGGAGTGATGGGGTGTGCGGTGGGTTTGCTGCTGGCGCTTGGCCTCTATGTTTTTCTGGGGGCCAAGGCCGAAGCGGCACTGGTACAGGCTAGCCTGCGCTCTCCACCGCCAGTTGCACAGAGGAGCGACGCGCCGCCCGCCAGGAGGCGTACATGGTCCAGGAGGTATAGATGACGATAAAGGCAACCAGCCACTTCAGCATCTCCATATCCATGGATTTGACCAGCATGGCGGCCAGCACCACACCGATGGGACCGAAGATGGCTACCGCCAGCACCGCCTTGGCATCAAACGCCCCTTTGCGGATAAAGGTGCCTGCGGAGAAGACGCTAAGCACGGCGGTGGAGCCCATCATGATGGGAAACGCCGCCAGCGGGTTCATCCCCAGCAGATAAACCAGCGTCATGCAGGGGGCAAACAGGCCGATACCGACATTCATCAATACCCCGAAGATGAAATTGCCAAGCAGGGCGATCGCCAGCTTGTAGCCGCTGAGCCCCATCGCATCGCCGCCTACAGGGAAAAGCCCCAGCAGACCGGCAAAGATAAGCCCTGCAACGACCAGTAAGGAGATAGCCATCACCAACCGGATGGTCTGCCGATCAAACGAGGCCACATGACGAGCGCCCCAAGCTGCGCCCGCTGCGGCGGCCATCATCATGCTGAGCAGCGTCAGCGGCTCCACTGCGACTGCGCCGACGAAGATCAGCGACTGAGTCACGGTCGGCAGCACGCACTGCCCATTGAGGGTCCCCGGCAGCACCCGATCATCGATCAGCTTGAACTGCTTGTAGCAGGCGGTCTTTACCGCAAAGCTGCCCACCCCCAGGGTATCGAGAAAGTTGGCAACCCCACCGATCAACGCCACCGGCCAGAAGGGTGTCGCCTCAAAGGATCCACTCTGCTTCTTCCGCCAGCAGGCTTGCACCAGCATAAAGATGAATACGAGGCCTCCAGCTATAAAAACCAGCCGTAAAATATCAACTAACATAGGGGTTTCTCCTGCAACGGGCGGCGATTCTAAGGCAAGCAGCAGAAAAAATCTTGACCGGAATTAAGCAATGCTCATGACACACCTCTGCGAGGCGAAATATTTATCAATCGACTCCGAACGACTCTGCTAATACTTGTTACTGAGGCCAACAGGCCGGGTCCTGAGCACGTTGTTATGGTCCTTTCGCGACGACCACTTGTGCCAAAGGACATAATAAAAAAGAGGGCCGGTAGTGATACCGACCCTCTTTCTGTATCTGGCCGGGGCGCTGGGCCCTCGACCATGACAACCGCTTATTGAATGCTCTTGCCTGCACGCACGTCCTTGATAAACCCCTTCAGGCTGGCCAGATCACGGGGAGCACCGCGCAGGATCTGATCACCGATGATGAAGGCCGGGGTACCAGAGATACCGAGCGCTTCAGCCAGCGCACGGTTGGTACCGAGGTTCTGGTCAATGTTGCCATCCTTGATCTTCGCTTCCACCTTGCTCCAGTCCACACCGGCCGCCACAGCCAACTGCTTGACCTGTGCTTCATCAGCGAGCGGGCCCTGATGGGTATAGAGCTTCTCATGGAACGCCTGGTACTTGTCAGGCTGACCCAGCTGGACCGCCAGCGCAGCACGGGCTGCGAAGTAGGAGGACTCGCTCAGAATGGGGAACTGCTTGTAGATGTAACGGATGTCTTTATCTTCCGCCATCAGCTGCTTGACCAGCGGATGGGCCCGTTTGCAGTAACCACAGTTGTAATCGAAAAACTCCACAATGGTCAACGACGCCTTCGGATTCCCCATCTCGGGATCCTGATTGGCATAAAGCTGCTTGGAGTGAGCCTTGATCAGCGCCTTGTCACTCTCGGCCTGCTGGCTCTCCTGCTTGGCACGCAGGGCATTGGACATCTCGACCAGGATCTCGGGATTCTTGACCAGATAGTCGCGAACGATTTGCTCGACATCGCTTTTGGTCAGCTCGCTTGCATGTACCGGCGTCGCCAGCAGGGTCACGCCAGCCAGCGCGCAAAACAGGGCATTTTTAATAGTCATAACGTTATCTTGCAGAGGATATGATAGAGGCCACTATAGTGGTTGAGTCTGTTTTCAAGTCAAGTTATCTGGCTAAAAAAGCGCTTGATACGCTCTGATTGCCACTTTTTCATGTCATTTCGTGCAATTAACCAGCAATCGAACCGGGCGGGGATTTACAAGCCGGAACAGCATGGTAATATTCGCCGCACTGCTGCGGAGGGGTGGCAGAGCGGCTGAATGCACCGGTCTTGAAAACCGGCGATGGGCGACCATCCGTGGGTTCAAATCCCACCTCCTCCGCCATTTATACCGAGCCCATGCAATAATGTTGCGTGGGCTTTTTGTTTGCCTGCGATTTGTCATTCCTCATAGATCTCAACACATTAGCCTTCTCCAACACCTGTCTTGGTCTTCTCACCTGCGGGCTCAACAGCTGCCACAAGATCACCTATCAACATCGAACCTCTGCATTCCTGCGCACATCATTGCCCATTTTCTTATTACCCCAAACAACAAGGACCCAACGCAGCGACCACAGCTCCAGCATGTTGGTACCGCCAATAACCCCTCTTCGGAATAAAGTCAGGGCCAGTTAACACAGTCATAGAAAAGCAGGGACGATGGGGTTGCGGCTTAAAAAGAGGGAGCAGCTAACTCAGGAAGCAGAGATCCCAAGCAAGAGATCACGACGTATAGGCGATCATAGGATTCACGGGTTATGGCGATGCCAGCCCTGCCATACAGAGTAACTGCTTTATATGAAGAAAGAGTAAAAGCGTAACATCAGGCTATTCGTTGAACCGAAAGATAACGGTGAGTAACAATAAAAAAAGAAGAAAGGAATAACTCAGGTCAAATATTAGACGATTTAATAAATTGCAGGCAATAAAAAACCCCGCTCGATGAGCGGGGTTTCTTGTATTGGGTGCCTGGCAGTGTCCTACTCTCGCATGGCGAATGCCACACTACCATCGGCGCTACCGCGTTTCACTTCTGAGTTCGGCATGGGATCAGGTGGTTCCACGGCGCTATGGCCGCCAGGCAAATTCTT